>JAQTWS010000006.1 GCA_028689175.1 Minisyncoccota bacterium | reverse complement strand
TGAGTCAGTTTCTTCAAACTGGAGTGGAACGGTTCTGAATCGTGGAAATTCAGATTCTTCAGCAGCAATGAACGGCACTGATCCATTATCAGGAATAAACAAAAGAACTCATACTTTAAGCAATGGAGAAGTAATTTGGGACTTTGCCGGAAATGTCTGGGAATGGGTGGATGCTCAAATTCCTACACAAGCAGATATGAAACCAACCGGAAGATATTGGCCGGGAGAAATTAAAAATGTAACAGATTGGGGAAATGGTTTAGCATATAGTGAGATTGGTCCCAAAGATAACACGCTTACTAGGTCAAACGGAGTTGGGGGAATATATTATGATACTATTTATACTTCAAACCGTGCGTTTCTACGCGGCGGGCATTGGAGCGATGGCGCGTCTGCCGGGGTCTTCGCTCTGAGTTTGACCGTCTCGCCTGCGGGCACGTACACCAACATTGGGTTTCGGTGCGCTAGGTAAATAAAATTCTGATAATCTGATAGGGCATTTTTCTTTTAGAAAAATGCCAAGTGGGGTATCTTTTTAAAGGGGATAAAAGTGTTAAAATAATGAAGAAGATAAGTCTTCAAGTTCAGTGTATCATGAATACATGTAAAAAATTGACATTTTAATACCTTTTTGTTATTGTAATTCTATGAATAATAAAGGAAATTTTGTACAAGGTATTTTTAAGGAATTAAGGAAAGTAACTTGGCCTACAAAAAAAGAAACTACTAAATATGTAATTAATGTAATTATCTTTTCTTTTGTTGTAGCAATGATTTTAGGACTACTTGACCTTGCATTTTTCCATGTATTAGAAAATTATATTATTAAATAGTTATTATGGCAAAACAGCAAACAACAAATGAAAGAAGATGGTATGTTCTTCATACATATTCTGGGTACGAGGATGCGGTTGCAAAAGGATTAAAACAAAGAATTGAATCACTTTCGATGGATGATAAGATTTTTAATGTAATTGTTCCAAAAGAAAAAAAGATTAAAATCAAGAATGGAAAAAAGAAAACAGTGGAAGAAAAGATTTATCCAGGATATGTACTCGTTGAAATGATCGTGACAGATGATTCATGGTATATTGTAAGAAACACTCCGAATGTTACAGGTTTTGTTGGCTCAGGAACAGTTCCTCTTCCAGTATCAACTGAAGAAATAGAGGCTCTTAAAAAGAGAATGAATGCAGAAGAACCAGAGTTCAATATTGATTTTAAAAAGGGAGATGTTGTTAAAATTATAGATGGACCATTTAAAGATTTTGATGGTAAAATTTCAGAAATAGACAAGGAAAAAGGAAAGGTTAAAGTATTAATTAACATGTTCGGAAGAGATACGCCGCTTGAATTAGACTCTCTTCAGATTAAGAAATTATAATATGGCAAAAAAAATTAAGAAAATAGTAAAATTACATATAGCAGCAGGAAAAGCAAATCCAGCACCTCCAGTAGGACCAGCATTAGCTCCAACAGGAATTAATATGGCTGAATTTTGCCAAAAGTTTAACGCTGACACTCAGGGAAACATTGGTTTTAAAATACCAGTAGAAATAACTGTTTATGAAGATAAAAGTTATGATTATGTTTTAAAAGAACCGCCAGTATCTCAATTAATTAAAAAATCACTAGGTTTAGAAAAAGGATCTTCACAACCTAATAAAAAAAAGGTTGGTAAGATTACTAAATCTCAACTAAAAGAAGTTGCAGAAAGAAAAATGAAGGATTTGAATGCAAATGATATGGATGCTGCACTTAAAATTCTCGAGGGATCAGCAAGATCATTAGGTATTGAAGTTGTAGAATAATGATTCTATCAGACAAAGATATCAAAGCATATATTGAATCAAAAAAGATTGAAATTAGCCCAGAGCCTAATTTGGAAAAACAATTGGGTTCCGCTTCACTTGATTTAAGATTAGGTAATGAATTTAAGGTTTTTGAACATAGCAGAAGATCTTTTATAGACACAAGGGATCCGGAATTTCATAATGGCATGACTAGATTGATTGAATTAAAGGATGACGAACCTTTTGTTTTTCATCCAAAAGAATTTGTTTTAGGTGTTACGGTTGAAGAAGTTTTTCTTCCTGATAATATTGCCGCACGGATTGATGGAAGATCAAGCTTAGGAAGACTTGGCATCATAGTTCATTCAACAGCAGGACATATTGATCCAGGCTTTAAAGGAAAGATTGTTTTAGAGATGGAGAATATAGGTATGATACCAGTGCTTCTTTATCCTGGAACAAGAATTTGTCAATTAGTATTTCAAGAGTTAAAAAGTTCAACAAGTAAACCATATTATAAAAAGGAAGGAGCAAAGTATGCTAATCAAAATCATCCACAAGAAAGTAAATTAGAGACAGGGGACTAAAAGCTTCCTGTTTTTTAAATAACAAAAATATATGGGAAAATTTATTGTAATAGAAGGGATTGATGGCTGCGGAGGGCAGACTCAAACCAATCTTCTTAAAAAACATTTTGGAGAGAATAATATTCTTTTTTTGTCCTTTCCAGCATATGATACTAATTTAGGAAAAATTATTGATGATTTTTTGCATAAAAGAATTGTTTATAATAAAGATATTGAACTTTTAATATTTTATGCAGATATTTTACAATTCAAACAAGAAATTTTAAAAGCTTTAAGTGAGAATAAGACTATAATATGCGATAGATATTTTACTTCAACAATTGCTTATCAGAGTTTAGATAATGAAAAGAGTATTGATAAAATATCTAAATTAAATGATATTTTCAATCTTCCGGTTCCTGACATTTGTTTTTTATTAGATATTTCGGCTGAAGAATCTCAAAAAAGAAAGGCAAATGAGAAAGGGTTTAATAAACTAGACAGAAATGAAAGCAATTTAATGTTTTTAGATAATGCAAGGCAACAATATTTAAAAGTAGCCAAAAATCAAATATTTTGTAAATGGGAAATAATTGATGGGCACACGTCAATCAACGAAGTCTTTAATAAAATAATAAGTATAATAAGTTGACGAGTTAATTAAATTTAAGTAATATGAAAAAAGAATTAAATAAGTATATCGATCATACAAAAATAGGTAAAGACGTTAAAAAAGAAGATATAATAAAAGCCTGCGGGGAAGCAAAAGAATATAATTTTAGAGGTGTATGCGTTAATCCTAAATGGGTTAAATTGGCTAAGAAAGAATTAAAAGATACAGACGTAAAAGTAGTGGTTTTAATAGATGATCCAATTGGAGATTCAGAACATAAAAAAAGAATTGAATTATGCAAAAAGGCGATTAGTGATGGTGCAGATGATCTTGATGTAGTTATTAATATTCCTCAGGTAAAGCATGAAAAATGGGATAAAATCTTAAAAGATTTAAAAGCAATATGCAAGATTGGGGAAACAAAAGTTATTATAGGAAGCGGTTATTTAACAGATGAGGAAATTGCAAAAGTATCTCAGATTGTAAAAGAGGCAGGGGCTATTTGTGTTAAAACTGCAACAGGTAAAGATCCTTTAGAAAATAGAGAAATGGCTGAAAAAGCAGGGCATTTAAAAATTATGAGAAAAAATGCTCCAGGACTTTTGATTAAAGCTTCGGGAAACATAAAGACACTTGAAAATGCTCTTGAAATGATAAAAGCAGGAGCAGATATTGTAGGAACAAGTTCAGGTGTAAAAATTATAAACGAATATGGAAAAAAATAATAAATACGATGTTGTTATTGGACTTGAAATACATCTTAAATCAAAAACAAAAAGCAAGATGTTTTGTTCTTGTTTAAATAATACTGATGAGAAAAATCCAAATGTTAATATTTGTCCTGTTTGTATGGGGCATCCAGGCACTCTTCCTTTAATTAACGAGGAGGCAATAAATAATATTATCAAATTAGGGCTTTCTTTGAATTGCGATATTTCTAGTTATACAAAATTTGATAGAAAAAATTATTTCTATCCTGATCTTCCAAAAGGTTATCAAATTTCTCAATTTGATTTTCCTGTTTGCAAAGACGGTTACCTTGATATAAGGGGAGAAAAAGGCGTTAAATTAATAAGAATTAACAGGATTCATCAAGAGGAAGATGCTGGAAGATTAGTTCATGCGGATAACGATGTTTCAATGGTTGATTTTAATAGAGCAGGAGTTTCTTTGATTGAACTTGTAACAGAGCCTGATTTTAATTCAGCAGCAGAAGTTATTAATTTTGTAAAAGAACTTCAGCTCATATCTCGATATTTAAACGTATCAGACGCAAATATGGAAAAAGGTGAGATGAGAATAGAGGTTAATCTTTCTCTTAAGAAAAAAGGTGAAAAGAAACTTGGCACGAAAGCTGAAGTTAAAAATTTAAATTCATTTAAATCTGTTGAAAGAGCTATTTTATTTGAAATAGAAAGGCAGTCAAATCTTTTAGATAAAGGAGAAAAAATAATTCAAGAAACAAGAGGTTTTCATGATGCAAAACAAATTACTTTAAGTCAGAGATCAAAAGAAGAAAGTCATGAGTATAGATATTTTCCTGAACCTGATTTACCACCTCTTGAAATAGCAAAAGAAAGAATTAGTAAATTGAAGGGCGAGATTCCTGAACTTCCTCAAGAAAAAAGACACAGATTTGAGGCAGAATTTGGAATAAAAGATAAAAAGATTTTAGAAATATTTATAGAGAACAAGAAGTTTGGTGAATATTTTGAAAAAGTTGCCACAGAAATTTTAGATTGGATGAATTGTGAAAAAATAGGCGAAAGTAAATATTTTGATTTAATTAAATTAAGCTGTAATTATTTAACATCAGATTTAATTGGACTTGCAAAAGGAGAGATTACTGATTTTAGTAATAAAATTAGTCCTGAAAATTTTGCAGAATTTACAATTCTTGTATTTAAAGGAGATATTAATAGTAAGATTGCAAAAATAGTTTTAAAAGATATGTATGATTGGGGATCTGATCCTTCTCATGTTATTGAAAGTAAAGGACTTAAACAAATTGATGATGAAGAAGAAATTAAGAGGATTATAAAAGAAGTTTTAGATTGTAATGACAGTGCTGTAATGGATTACAAAAAGGGAAAATTGGCAAGCTTTCAATTTTTAATAGGACAAATAATGGCAAAGTCAAAAGGAAAAATAAAACCTGATAAGGCAAGGGAAGCACTTTCAGAGGAACTTGAAAATATTAAATAAAATGCTATTATAAAAGTGTAATAAATTAATAGAAACGATTATGTATTCATTAAAAGCAGAATTAAGAGAAAAAAAAGAAAAAGTAGGAAATGAGGAGTATATACCAGCAATATTATACGGTCCTGAAATTAAGGAAAATGTTTTACTTAAAATAAAGGCAGGGGATTTTAAAAAGATATATAGAGAGGCGGGAGAAACTTCTTTAATTGATCTTCAAAATGATGGCAAAAAATATACTGTTTTAATTTATGATTATCAAAACGATCCAATGACAGGTGAATTCATCCATATAGATTTTTATAGTCCTAACTTAAAAGAAGAGGTAGAGGCAGAAGTTCCAATCGAACTTAACGGAGTTGCAGGAGCAGTTTCTCTTGGAGGAACACTGATTCAAAATTTAAAAGTTTTACATGTTAAAGCACTTCCAGGTGAATTGCCACATAAAATTGAAGTTAATGTTTCTAGCCTCAGGACCTTTGAAGATTATATTGATGTAGCAAGTATTAATTTAGGCGATAAGGTTAAAATTTTAACTAATAAAGAAGAGATTATTGCTAGCGTGGTTGAGGCAAAGGATGAAACAGAAGTTGCTGCAGCCGAAACCCCTAAAGAAAATGAAAAAGAAGAACCAAAAGGAGAAACAAAAAAAGAATAATTTAAATATACTTTTAGGATTAGTGGGGATAATATTTTTTATTCCTGTTTTTTCTATTGCTGCGCTTGATCCTAATATCGATTTAACCCAAATTTGTGAAAGTTCTACCATTCTTGATGAAAAAGAAAGAGAATTTTCAAAAAAAGATTTTCAAGAACTTTTAGAAAAATGTCAAGCATATTTAAATGAGAAAAAAATATTAGCAGACAAGGATGTTAATCAAAAAGCTAGTGAAAAGAAAACTTTAGAAAATGAAATTTATAAAATAAATAGTAGAATTAAAAGTTTAGATAATCAAATATATCAATCTAATTTAACTATTAAAAGTTTAGGTTATAAAATAACTGATACAGAAATTAATATAGAAGAAACTAAAAAAGAAATAGAGGAGCAAAAAAGAAAAATTGCGCTTATTCTTCAAGCGATTTATGAAAATGGAGAAAAAAGTCCGCTTGAAATATTTTTAACATCAGGTTCTATTTCAAGTTTTTTTGATAATTTTATATATTTTGAAATTTTAAATAATAAAAATCAAGCTATTTTAAACGATTTTCAATCTCTTCAAATAAAATTAGGGGAAGAGAAGGACGATTTAGAAATAAAAAAGGGAGAGCAGGAGGGTTATGTAGAGTTGCAACGAACACAAAAAAGTGCTTCACAAGAAACCAAAAAACAGCAAGAATATCTTTATTCTATAACAGAAAAAGAATATCAAGAATCTTTGGCAAGTAAAAAAGATATTGAAAGTAAACAGGCAGAAATAGAGAAAAGATTAATTCAGCTTGTTGGTCTTCTACCAGGACAAGAGCAGCCTGATTTTGGAACACTTTTAAATATTGCAAAAATTGTAGGTCCAAAGATAGGTGTTAGACCTGCATTTATACTTGGAATTATTTCGCAAGAGTCAGCTCTTGGAAGAAATGTTGGAAGATGCTTTATTACAAATAGTAAAACAGGAGGTGGAACTTTTGCAGGCTCTGGAACAGGTTATAGGCAACCAAATGGAGAATATTATATTAATGGAGGACTTGTAGAAAGAATAATTCATTATACAAGAGATCTTCCACCATTTTTACAACTTATGAAAGGTTTGGGTTATGATAGTGCTAAAGTTCCTGTGTCTTGTTGGATTCCTGATTGTGTTTCTAGTGGTTATCATGCTTCTAGATCATCTATTACAATTTCATCAACAGGAGCGATTAGCTGCCCTAAGGGGTATGTTCCTATTGGATTTGGAGGCGCAATGGGTCCTGCTCAATTTATTCCAAGTACATGGAATGAGGTTAGCGCTGATGTTGCAAAATACACTGGTCATATATTACCTAATCCATGGAATTTTGAAGATGCTTTAACTGCTGCCGCAGTCTATTTACATAAGTTAGGGGCAAGGACAAGTGGTTCTGGCGAGTATAATGCTGCTTCAAGATATTATGGGGGGTCTGCAACATATGCAAAAAGAGTGCAGACTTTGACTTGGTGCATGCAGCAATATATAGATAACGGTTCTATGTCTTCTTCTTGTGAGAAAATGATATTTCCATAAAAAAAACAAGGATTAATTTAATCCTTGTTTTAGTTGCTTTATCATTTTATCTATCTTTCCTTCAAGGAATGATTCGATATCGTGCCATTTTTTGTTAATTCTATGATCCGTTATCCTATCTTGAGGAAAATTATATGTTCTTATTTTTTCTCCTCTATCAGCGCTTCCAATTTGCTCTCTTCTTTTTCCTTCTATTTCCGATATACTTTTTTTTCTTTCTTCTTCTCTAATTTTAGCAGCGAGCAATGCTAATGCTTGTTCTTTATTTTGTTCAAGACTTCTTTCTGTTTGACAGAAAACGGTTAATCCAGTAGGTAAATAGACCATTCTAACAGCTGTCATTCTTTTGTTAACATATTGTCCTCCTGGACCAGAAGCTTTTGTTGTTTCCATTGAAATATCATTAGGGTTTAAATTAATCTGAGCTTTTTCTAACTTAGGTAACACTGCTACAGTTGCAGTAGAAGTATGAACTCTTCCTGACTTTTCAGTTTTAGGTATTCTTTGTACCCTGTGAACTCCTGCCTCATGCTTTAAATCTTCATAAGCATCATCTCCCTTGATTTCAAAAATTACCTCTTTAAGTCCTCCTGCATCGCTTTTATTTTCTGACAACAAAAAAACACTCCAATTTTTATTTTGGGCATATCTTGAATACATTCTAAATAGGTCGCTTGCAAAAAGAGCCGCTTCATCTCCTCCGACGCCGGCTCTTATCTCAAAAATAATTGCTTTTGGATTATTTTCCATCTTTTTTAAATTCTGCTTTTTTAGCAAGTCTTTGTTTGAATTTCTGAACTCTACCCATTTCACCAGTTCTTCTTTCTTGTCCTGTGTAATATGGATGGCAGCTAGAACAAATTTCAACTTCCATTAATTCTTTTGTTGAACCAATTTCAAAAACTGTGCCACAAGCACATTTAATCTTTGCATCTTTGAAATATTTTGGTTGGATCTTTTTATTCATAACTTTTATTTATATATGATTATATTAAATACACTAACAAAATTCTTTTTTAAAATCAAGTCCTAAAAAGACAAAAACGCCATAGATGGCGTTTTGTCTGAAAAAAGAAAAACCAATCCTTTCACTCACCATTTAGTCATAGGAAACTAAATGGCACTTTGCTTATATCCTATATCTTATGTTTTGTCAAATTTTATTATTGACATATTGTTTTAATATATTATACTAAAAAAGTTATCTAAAGTACGGATCTTGTTATGAGGTTTCATGAGTGGAGAAAAACATGAATGAAAAACGGAAAGGAGAGATCGCATATGCGATCTTAAAGGATGCATTTAGAGAACAAGGTGTTCGAAAACTTGATAACTCAAGTATTCGGAGACGTTTCGGAAATCTGTCAAAGAGGACGGATATTTCCAGGGATGAGTTATTAGAATTTGTAAAGTTTCTTCTATCAGAAATAGTAGAAGAGGCATTTAAAAAAGAGTAGGGTTGAAGATTTATCTTTTTAAACAGGTAATTGTAACTTATTTATATTATGTCCGGGGGATAAAATGGACGTTAAAATACCCCCCCTTTTTTTATTAAAGTGAAAATTTTGACATAAATTTTGATATAGGCTATTATATCATGGGATTTTACATGAGGCTCAATGTACGCTTCTTTAGCGACGGATATAAATGGGGACTTGAGATTGATGATGAGACATTGGAAAAAAATTTAACAAAAAAAGATATTGTCCAATTATTGATTAAAAACAGGCATTCTGTTTGGGAAGTTTATGGAGGCTATTTTAAGGAGCTACAAGGAACTTTTAGAGAAAAGAATGGGGATTTATTCTTTTGTAGCGATGATCGTTGCAGCTTGGGAAGAGTATTTAAAGTTGAGCATTTGGAAGGAGTTTTGGCGTCATGCTAAATTAACTCCTTCTCTTGAAAAAAAATAAAAGATGTATTATATTAATCATAGAGACAGAGAATACTCTTGTTTTATATTTTTTAATATGTTATATAGTGATTATTGATTAATTATTAATTATGGAAAAAACTGAAGAAAAAACTACAAACAACATGGTAATAGAGGAGATGATTCAGGCAGGACTTGGCTTCGGACATCAAGTATCAAAACTTCATCCAAAAATGAAACCTTATGTTTCAAAGATAAAGGATGGAATAGAACTGATAAATTTAGAAATTACTGTACAAAAATTAGAAGAAGCCTTAAACTTTGTTAAAGAGGCTAAAAAGGAAGAAAAGACTTTTTTATTTGTAAGCACTAATCCTTCATTAAGAAATATTGTAAAAGAGGCTGCAGAAAAAACAGATTCTTTTTATGTTGTAGAAAGATGGATTGGTGGTCTTTTGACAAACTTTTCAGAAATTAAAAAGAGATTAAAGTATTTTAACGAGCTTGAAGCTAAAGTAGCCCAACCTGATTTTGCTGAAAAATATGTTAAAAAAGAAAGGCTTCAAATTAGCAAAAATCTAGAAAGACTTAAATTAAAGTTTGGAGGAGTAAAAAAAATGGAAAAAATTCCAGATGTTATATTTATCGTTGATTTAGAAAAGGATAAGTTGGCTTTAAAGGAAGCGATAGATATTAAAAAAACAATTATCGCTATAACAGATACTAATGTTGATCCAACAAAAGTTAATTATATGGTCCCAGCTAATGACGATGCATTATCATCTGTTAAATATATATTAGACAAAGTTACTATTTCAATGCAATAAATATGGTTTCAATAGAGTTAATAAAACAATTAAGAGAGGAGACAGATATTTCTCTTGCAGAGTGTAAAAAAGCTTTAGAAGAGTCTAATGGAGATATCGAAAAAGCAAAAGAAATATTAAAAAAGAAGGGTGAATCTGTTGCGGCTAAAAAAAGTGAAAGAGAAGTTAATGCTGGATTAATTGATGCATATATTCATGCTGGAGGGCAGGTAGGTGTACTTATTAAGGTGTTGTGTGAAACAGATTTTGTTGCAAGAGGAGATCTTTTTAAAGAATTGATTCATGAGTTATTGCTTCAAATTGCATCAATGTCGCCAATATATGTGAGTGAAGAAGATATAGAAGGAGGGGCTATAGAGAAAGAGATTGAAATTTATAGAGAGCAATTAGTAAATGACAATAAACCTGACGATATTAAGGAAAATATTATTAAGGGAAAGTTAGATAAATTTAAGAAAGAGGTTTGTCTTTTATCTCAACCATGGGTAAAAGATAACTCTATGACAGTTCAAGATTTAATTAACGATTATATTGCTAAATTAGGAGAGAATATAAAAGTTAAGGGATTTGTAAGATATGAGTTATGAAATCATAGCATTAGCTATAATGATTTTTAGTTTTTTAGGAATGATTGTTGTGGTTGTCCGTAAAATACCAGTTATTGTAGAACTTCCTAATAATCCAAATTTTATTTCTGGAGCAAAATTTAAGGAAAAATTAGGAAGAGAGGCGAGAGATATTTTAAAAAAAAGATATTTTGGAATTCAGCTTTTTGCACAAAAGATACTTTCCAAAATAAGAATTTTTATTTTAAGATTAGACAATAAAATTTTTGATTTAAATTTAAAGTTAAAGGAAAGATCAAAAAAGACGAAGGAGGATATAGACTTTGGATTGAATGATATTCGAAGTAAGCTTAAAAAAAAATAAAATAAGCCGGCATAGCTCAATGGTAGAGCAACTGTTTTGTAAACAGTAGGTTGGGGGTTCGAGTCCGTCTGCCGGCTCAAGGATTTGACAAATAGAATGATTTGAGGTAAATATAGTGATGTGCACTTTGATAATTTATAGATTCACACAAATTAAACGAACAACGTAATTTTTTAGAGTTGTTCCGCTTATTTTTTTAGAGAGTTTGATCCTAGCTCAGGATGAACGCTGGCGATGTGGATAAGGCATGCAAGTCGAACGGTCTTTATTTCTTGCTTGCAAGAGATAAAGATAGTGGCGAACTGGTTAGTAATACGTAGATAACCAACCCCTTACACGGGGATAACCTGGATAAATCCAGGCTAATACCCGATAGTCTGAAATTTGATCTTAGATTATTTAAGTAATTTAAGATCAGATTTCAGTAAAGGTTTATTCCGGTAAGGGATGGGTCTGCGCCCTATCAGCTAGTTGGTAAGGTAATGGCTTACCAAGGCTATGACGGGTAGGCGGAGTGAGAGCTTGACCGCCAACAATGGCACTGAGATACTGGCCATACTCCTACGGGAGGCTGCAGTCGAGAATATTGGTCAATGGGCGAAAGCCTGAACCAGCGACATCGCGTGTAGGAATAAGATCTTCGGATTGTAAACTACTTTTATGAGGAAAGAATCTTTTGATGACGGTACCTCATGAATAAGGGGTGACAAAACTCGTGCCAGCAGTAGCGGTAATACGAGTGCCCCAAGCGTTATCCGGATTAATTGGGCGTAAAGGGTCTGTAGGCGGTTTGTTAAGTTTTCCGTTAAATCTTCAGGGCTTAACCTTGGAGCTGCGGGAAAAACTAGCAGACTAGAGGATGTTAGAGGCTAGCGGAATGTCTGGTGGAGGGGTGAAATCCGTTGATATCAGACAGAACACCAAAAGCGAAGGCAGCTAGCTGGGGCAATCCTGACGCTCAGGGACGAAAGCGTGGGGATAAAAAAGGATTAGATACCCTTGTATTCCACGCCCTAAACGATGAGCACTAGCTATTGCAAGTGTCGACCCTTGCAGTGGCTAAGCTAACGCGTTAAGTGCTCCGCCTGGGAAGTACGGCCGCAAGGCTAAAACTCAAAGGAATAGACGGGGACTCACACAAGCGGTGGATCACGTGGCTTAATTCGACAGTAAGCGAGGAACCTTACCAAGGCTTGAAACTCTAATGCAATCCTTCCGAAAGGAAGGCCCTCCGCAAGGACGTTAGAGCAGGTGCTGCATGGTTGTCGTCAGCAGGTGGCTTGAGTTGCTCCCTTAAATGGGGTAACCTGCGCAACCCTTGCCCTATGTTTTAAATGTCATGGGGGACTGCCTAGGACAACTAGGAGGAAGGTGAGGATGACGCCAAATCAGCATGGCCCTTTGATGCCTTGGGCTGCACACGTGATACAATGGAAATGACAAAGGGATGCGAAAAGGTAACTTGAAGCAAATCCCAACAAACATTTTCTCAATTCGGATTGAGGTCTGCAACCCGACCTCATGAAGTCGGAATCGCTAGTAACCGTAGATCAGCCATGCTACGGTGAATGTGTCCCTGGGTCTTGTACTCACCGCCCGTCACGTCAAGCGAGCTGGGGGTGCCCGAAGTCCCATTTTAATGGGCCGAAGGTAAATTCAGTGAGAAGGACGAAGTCGTAACAAGGCACGGGTAGCGGAAGCTGCTCGTGGATCATTTATTTAATTAAATGGTTGACTAAAATTAATTTTCGAGAGATCTCTGAATTAATTTTAAGGTGTTGATCTTTGCACCTAAAAGGAAGATCGTTTTAATAAGCGGAACAACTTTGGAAAATTATGAAAAAAGGCCATTTGCAATACAGGTTATTTAAATCGTTTTATAGGCATGAGGCAAAAAAGATGTGTAATGATTTTAAAAAATACATATCTTTAGGAGACAAAGTGTTAGATTTAGGGTGCGGATCAGGAATTATAGCAAAACAAATAGAAAAAACGTTTAAAACAAAAGTAGAAGGGGTAGATATAGTTGACATGAGAGTGGTTGATGTTTCTTTGAAAATATACGATGGCGAAGATTTGTCTTTTATTTCGGATAATGAATTTGACGTGGTTTTAATAAGTTACGTGCTTCATCACACAGGAGATTTGGAAAGTATTTTAAAACAGGCAAGAAGAATAACAAAAAAGCACATTATTGTTTATGAAGATTTAAACGAGGGGTTTTTGGGGAAGATTTATTGCTATTTTCACGGAAGATTATACGATTTATTTTTTTTAAAGAACAGTATTCCTGCAAAGTTTTATAATGAACAAGAATGGAATAATATTTTTAAAAAGTTGGGATTAAAATTAATTTATTCAAAAGATAAAAAATATTTCTTTAATCCAGTAAAAAGAAAAATGTTTGTTTTAAAAAAGACGGGTGTGTAGCTCAGCTGGTTAGAGCGCGTCACTGATAATGACGAGGTCCCTGGTTCGAGTCCAGGCATACCCACATTATCAACAAATGAGGGCCGATGGCTCAATTGGTAGAGCATCTCATTTGCAATGAGAGGGTTCAGGGTTCGAGTCCCTGTCGGTCCACAAAAAAAACTCCGCAAGGTGTTTTTTCTTTACAAAATTTTTAATTGTGTTAATATATTTACTTTTATAAGTTCATTAAAAATTTAAGGAAGGTGATTATCGATGTGTTTGGTTTTATATCCAACTGAACAAGGAGATTATTTGCATTGTTTAAACTTGAAAAAATTAATGTTGGCGTTTAGCCGATTTTTTTATTTATAAATTTTATTGCGTAAAAGTATGGACTATGTTATATTTCTATTAGATATTTGGAGGTGAGAAATATACC
>JAQTWS010000075.1 GCA_028689175.1 Minisyncoccota bacterium | reverse complement strand
CTAAGAGTATAATTTGATGAATTTTCAGAAAAAGAAGGATCAACATAAAATATCTTGTCTTCCAAGGTTTCTGCAAAGGCAACATTCGCAAAAAACACAAATAAGATTGTAATTTTAAAAATTACTCGTTTCATCATTTTAATATTATCATAAACTCCTAAAAAACAAAAGAGTTTACATAGTCCATATGACATTGTGTAATTACAGAAATATAATTTTACGGAATAAGGGTTTCTTTCTCAATCAAAAACACATTTTCTGATTTTGCAAGATTTTTCATTTCTTTAGTAAATCCACTTTTACTAAATAATATAAAATGGTCTTTTCTTGTCGCATTATTCCATTTAACCTTAGATGATTTTCTTTTTAAATCATAATAAACATTAGTATCTACCATATTTTTTGACCACTTGCATTCTCCAAAAATAATTTGTTTAGTTTTGTCATTTAAGCCTATAACATCTATCTCCTCCTCCTTATTCCACCATCTTCCTATTCTTTCAAAATTAAATATTATATCTCTAAAATCAGACAATAATTCAAGGCAAACATTCTCATAAACCAAGCTTTGATTTTGATGAAATGTTTCTTCAATTTTTCTTAAAACCTCTACATATCTTTGTATTTCTAAATCACTTTTATAAGGAAAAACATATTGGAACCAAAATCTAAAAAAATTATCATAAATTTTGTAAATCCCCTTTTTTGTTTTTTGTAAATTATCTTCAGTAACAGGAACTTCTTTTTCTATTAACTTTAAATTGATAAGAGTATCAATATACTTTGTTAATACATTTTTAGAAAGTCCAGTGTAATTCGCTATTTCTCCAAATTTTGTTTTGCTTAATGAAATTGCTTTTAAAATAGATAAATAATTTTTAGGCTGCCTAAATTCTTCTTTTAGTATAAATTCAATTTCGTTAAAAAGAAACGATGTTTTGCTAAAAATATTATTAATAATATTTTCTTTTAAAGAAATGTTCTTATCAAATTCCAAAAGATAAGCCGGCATCCCTCCTAAAATAGTATAAATTTCTAAAAAATCTTCAAAACTTTTTTCTTTAAAAAATTGATGCGATTGTTTAAAATTTAAAGGATCAATTAAAGCTTGCCCAGTTCTTCTTCCAAAAAGCGGCGATTTGTAAGATAAAACTTCAGATTCCATCATAGAAATACTTGATCCTAATAGAATAAAAAATATTTTGCTATTTTTTAAATATTCATCCCATCCTTTTTGAAAAATAGAACCCATAGAACTGTCTGATTCTGCAAGATAAGGGTATTCGTCAATCACAAACACAAATCGTTTTGTAACATTTTTCTTTAAATATTCAAAAACTTGGAGCCATTCATTGAACCCATTTTTAATAAGCAAAGTATCTTCAAAATAGTCTCCCAAAAGTCTTCCTAGCTCCCTTAATTGCTCTTTTTGAGATCTTTTATCTGCCATAAAATAAACAGATGGCTTATCTTTAATAAACTGTTTAACAAGTTCTGTCTTGCCGACTCTTCTCCTGCCATAAATTACAAAAAATTCAGAAGTTTCTTTTTTCCACCTTTTGTTTAAATCTTCAAGCTCTATTTCACGATTTATAAATTTCATAATAATATATTTACCTACTTTAAATAAGTATAATCGTAAGTAGGATATTTGTCAATTACAACAATTTATAATAAGTTCCCTTTCCTTTTCCCAATTTTTCTATCAACCCCAAATCTATTAATTTTTTAAAATCTAAATTCCTAGTTGCTTTCGCCCTATTTGTTAACTTTGAATAATCCCTGTCTCTTATATATCCTTTTTTCTTAATGTAATCTAAAATTATATAATGCCATTCCTGCAGCTCTTCTTTTGGAGAAATAGTCTCATTTTTTAATTCCTTTTTAACTCTTAAAAGCTCATCAATGATTCCGTCTGTAAAATACTCAAGCCAAGAAGTAAAATCAATATTTTTTTCTATTTCATAATAATCTCCAAAGACACCAACTTCCTTAAAATATTTTGTAACATTTTTATTATAGTAATTTTCAAAACTAAAAAGATTAAAAGTGTTTAACCCTATTTTTGCTAAAAGAGCCTTCGTCCCCAAACGAGCAGTTCTGCCATTTCCATCAATAAAAGGATGAATAACAACAAACTGTTTATGAAAAATGCCTGCCAAAATCAAAGGATCTACAATATTTGCATTTCTTTGAATGTATAAAAATAAATCTCTAAGCAATTTTTCTGCATCTTGATAGTCTGGAGGAATATATACTACTCTCCTTGCATTAGGATCGTTGACAACAACAGGCTCTTTTCTTAATCTCCCCGAATGCTGCTTCTTTACCAAATCCTTTGTTATTGTTTTTTGAATATTTAAAATTAAGCTCAAGTCAAATGGTTTGCCTTTTAAATTATTGTTTAATTCTTCTAATGCCTCATTATAATTTAAAACCTCTTTTTCTGTATCGCGAATATATTCCGGTCTACTTTTTAAAATTTTTTTAACCTCTGTTAACGGAAGAGGATTTCCCTCTATGCTAGTAGAAGAATAAACTGAAATTTCTCTAGCTTTTTTTTCAAATTCCATTAAAACAACATTAGAAAATTTTTGATTATTTAAAACAACGACAATTTCGCTAATTTTTTTAATATTGCCCAAAAGTCTATTTGTTATTGTATATTTAGGATTAAACATATAGTCATATTATAGACGAAAAATAGACGATTGTAAAGCAATGCTATGCGCTAAATGCCTTTTGTATATTTTCACAAATAGGATAGTAAAAAATAGATGGTCCTTGTTTTTTTATTGCTAAATAACCTTTCTCAGCAAGCATTTTTAAATCTTGAGATGCTGTTTTTCTAGTGATTTGATTCTTTGTTTCATGAAGACTGATACAAGTCTTTTCTTTAGGGTTTAAATAAAAGAACTGTAATAGCTTCAATTGTCTTACATTTAAACCTAATTCCTCTTGAAATTTATTTACTCTCATTATTCTCTCTCTTTCTTTCTCTAGATTCCTAAAAAAAAGATTAAAAGATTGTTCAATATGATCTAAAACATAATCCGCAAAATATGTTAAATCAAAATCATCTTGGTCTGAATAAACAAAAGCCATAACATAATCTTTAGTGCTTTTGTTAATAATATCAAATAATGGAAGGTATGAAAAAATCTCATATCCACTTTTTAAAACACTTAAGTAAAAAATGTTTCTAGCAAATCTTTCATTTCCATCATTAAAAGGACGCAAGTATCCTATCCAAAAATAAAGTATGATGGCTTTTATAATCGGATGAAAATCATTATTTGCATTTGCAAATTCAATAAACCTATTTAATTCACCTTGAACAAAAGTAGAATTAGGAGCTTTGTAATAAATAATGTTTTGAGAATCTT
>JAQTWS010000074.1 GCA_028689175.1 Minisyncoccota bacterium | reverse complement strand
AAACAAGAAAATTATTTGAAGGCGGAGCTATTTCAATTAATGGAGAAAAAATGTTTGATATTAATTTCAAAATTGATAAAATAGAAAAAGAGTCTATTTTAAAAGTAGGAAAATTAAATTATTTTAAATTTAAATAGCATGAAAAAAATAAACACGATCCTTTTGTTAGCTTTAATGTTTTTTCCATTATTTAAAGCCAATGCATTTTCATTATATTATAATGAAAATTATGAAGATAATGAGTTTAAAATTGAAGTTAGTGTTAATAAAGAGTCCTCTTTGCCAAAAGCAATTGAGGGCCTAATTAATTTCAATTCAGATTCTTTTGAACTAATAGATATTGTTGAAAACAATTCAGCTATTGAAAAATGGATAATAGCTCCTTATTTAAATGAAAACAATCAAATATCTTTTAGCGGAATTTTTAATTCTGATATAGATGACGACACTCTTTTATTTAATTTAATTTTTAAAAAAAATAATATTGGCGAACTTAATCTTGGTATTGATTCAGGTATTATTCTTGCAGAGCAAGATAATCTATACGATTTAGAATTAATTAGAAAACCAAGTATTTTTAATGTAAAATCGCCAACCCATCCCAGTGTAGAGACATGGTATTCAAACAAAAATGTAAAGCTTGTTTGGGATATTCCAAGTGATGCTAAAACAGTAAAAATTTTGATAGACGAGAAAGAGGATTCTTATCCAACAATAGAATATAGTGATCCTGTTATAAAAGAAAAAGAAATAGATTTGGATGATGGTATTTGGTATTTTCATATAAGATATTTTGGAGATGATGGATGGAGTCCTGTTGAACATAGAAAAATAATGATCGATACAGAAAAGCCTAATTTTTCTGACGTTACGGTAAAAAAAGACTCAATTGAATTTTTTGCAGAGGATGATTTGTCAGGCGTCGAACTTTACGAATTAATTATCCCCTCTTCAAATCAAAAATATTATACAGATAAAACAAATTTTAAACTTCCTAAAAGCGGAAAGTATAATATTATATTAAGAGGGTATGACAAGGCAGAAAATTATTTAGAAAAGGAAATTGTTGTAACAGTTAAAGAAACCCCTTCGCCATATTTTTCTAAAATTGTTTTAGATGAAAATAAAGTTTTCGTATTAGGAAATATCGATAATCTTGATTCCAAAATTTACGTATCTATTGTTGGAAAAGATTTAAATATTGTAGATGAAATAAATGTGCATAGTGATGGAAGTTTTATTTATACTATACAAGATTTAAATCCTGGGTTATACAATTTTTATTTAACAGCGATTGCGGATAATGGGTTTAGTAAAAAGAACGAAATAATTTTGGTTATTGAGGACGATGCAAGCAGAAATTTTATAGCTAATTTTGCAATAACGTATGTATTATTAATTTTAGGTTTAATATTAATCTATAATTTTTCCAAAAAAGATAAAAAGAATAAAAAGAAGAAAAAAATAAAAAATAAAAAATATGAACTTTAACGAATATCAACAAAAAGCAAGACAAACCGCTATTTATCCTAATAAAGATAATAACTTTATATACCCAACATTAGGACTTGTAGGAGAAGCCGGTGAAGTAGCCGAGAAAATTAAAAAAGTTATTAGAGATAATAACGGAATTATCACTCAAGAAAAAAAGGAAGAAATTAAAAAAGAATTAGGAGATGTATTATGGTATATTGCTAATTTAGCTCATGAATTAAATATTGATTTAGAAGATATTGCAGAGGGCAATATAGAGAAACTTTTTTCAAGAATGGAGAGAAACAAAGTTCATGGGGATGGTGATAATAGATAATATTTTATGGCATATATTATAAATTCTTTAGGGGAGCAAGAATTATTTTCTCCTGAAAAAGTATATAAGTCTATTATTAAAGTTGGTGCAAAAGAAGAAGTTGCAAAAAAAATTACTAAAATTGTAGAACAAGAAATACATCCTAATATTTCTACATTTGAAATTTATAAAATAATTAAGAAATATTTATCCGAAGAACAAGAATCTCCCTCTATAAAATTTGATTTAAAATATGCGATTAAAAAATTTGGTCCTGATGGTTTTATTTTTGAAAAATTCATTAAGGCGATTCTTGACGAATTAGGATATGAGGTTGTTAACAATGTGATTGTTAAAGGTAAGTGTATTTCTTATGAAATAGATTTTATAGCTAAAAATGAAAATTTAAAATCTATAGGAGAATGTAAGTATAGAAATATGGTTGGCCAAAGAGTAGATGTTAATGTTATTTTAAAAAGTTTTGCTGTATTGGATGATATTAAAAATAATAGATTAGATCATGATATAGAAACAATAGTAGTAACTAATGAAAAATTTACAGAAAAAGCTATCAAGTACGCAAATTGTAAAAAAATAAAACTTTTGGGTTGGAGATATCCTTTAGATGGAGGGCTTGAGAAGATAATAGATGAAAATGGTTTTTATCCAATAACAATCCTTCCTTCCTTTAATAAAAATCATCTTAATCTTTTTCTAAAAGAAAATATTCTACTTGTTAAAAATTTAACAGACGAAAAGATAGGCTCGCTTCAAGAGTGTAAAATAAATAAAGAACATCTTAATAATCTAAAAAAGGAGGTTGAGGTGCTTCTTAACAATTGACTTTCGTTTTTATTAAAGTTAAAGTAAAATTATGTCATTACATATAGGTATTATTGGATTTCCTAATGTTGGAAAATCTACTTTATTTAAAGCAATTACAAAAAAACAGGTTGATTGTGCTAATTATCCTTTTTGTACAATTGATCCCAATGTGGGCGTAGTAACAGTTCCTGATGAAAGAGTTGATATGCTTGCCAATTTGATGAATTCAAAAAAGAAAATATACACTACCATAGAATTTGTTGATATCGCAGGACTTGTAGAAGGAGCAAATAAAGGGGAGGGTTTAGGTAATCAATTTTTAGCAAATATAAGAGAGGTGGATGCCATTCTTTATGTTTTAAGATGTTTTAAAGATGAAAATGTGATCAACGTAAGATCAGAAATTAATCCCTTCAAAGATAAGGAAATTTTGGATATAGAAATGGCTTTAAAAGATCTCAACACTGTTCAAAAAAGAATTGATGCTGCTCAAAAGAAAATGAGATCAGGCGTTATTAAGGAGCAGCAAAAAGAATTAGAACTTTTAAATAGATCAAAAATTTTACTTGAACAAGGTAAGGTTTTAATTGATCAAAATTTTTCGATAGAGGAATTAGAGATTTTAAAACCATATCAACTTTTAACTCTTAAAAAAAGAATTTATCTTTTAAATGGTGATGAAAAAGATATTTCCTTAGAAACTAAAAATGAATTTGAAAAAAATCATTGGGATTATATTATAATAAATATTAAAGAAGAATTAGATGCCGAAGGTTTAAGTGATAAAGAAAGAGAAGAGCTCGGAC
>JAQTWS010000073.1 GCA_028689175.1 Minisyncoccota bacterium | reverse complement strand
TCCTTTTTCATTTTTTCTATCTCTTCTTCAGATAAACCAAGCGATCCTTCAATTCTAATTGATTGAGACTTGTCAGAGGCTTTATCTTTAGCTGTTACGGTTAAAATACCATTAGCGTCGATATCAAAAATAACTTCAACCTGAGGCACTCCTCTTGGGGCTGGTGGAAGTCCATTTAGAATAAATCTTCCAAGTGATCTATTGTCATTTGCAAGAGGGCGTTCGCCTTGAAGTACATTAATCTCTACTGATGGCTGATTATCAACAGCAGTTGAAAATACCTGTGAATTTGATGTCGGAACAGTGGTGTTCTTTTGAATCATTGGCGTACTAACACCTCCCAAAGTTTCAATTCCAAGAGTTAAAGGAAGCACATCTAGCAAAAGGACGCTTTTAATATCTCCTTCCGGAGCTCTTCCTTCCTCCTTAGCTGTTAGAATTTCTGCTTGAATGGCTGCTCCTATTGAAACAACCTCTTCTGGATTGATTGATTTATTTGGTTCTTTATTAAAGAAATTTTTAACATGCTCTCTTACTGCTGGAACAAGTGTTGTTCCACCAACAAGGACTATTTCATCAATATCTTCTTTTTTAAGATCAGCTTCTTTTAAAGTTATTTCAACCCTTTTAATAGACTTTTCTATAAGATCATCTGTCATTGAATTAAATTCTGATCTAGATATTTTGTAATACAAATGTTTTGGACCAGATTCTCCTGATGATACGAATGGAAGATTAATTTCTGTTTCTTGTGCTGATGATAATTCTTGTTTTGCTCTTTCAGCAGCCTCTTTCAATCTTTGAAGTGCTAAAACATCTTTTGATAAATCAACACCTTCATCTTTTTTGAATTTATCAATAAGCCAATTAATAATGGCCTGGTCAAAGTCATTTCCTCCCAAATGTGGTTCTCCTCCCGTTGCAATAACTTCAACTGTATCGGGAGAACTATCTAGTATTGTAACATCGAATGTTCCTCCACCAAAATCATAAACTAAAACCTTTTTATGTTCTGTTTTACCAAGTCCGTAAGCTAATGCTGCAGCTGTTGGTTCATTAATTATTCTAAGGACATTAAATCCTGCAATTTCTCCAGCGGCTTTGGTTGCCTTTCTTTGAGAATCATCAAAATTAGCAGGGCAAGTAATAACTACATTTTTTATTTCCTCCCCTAATTTTTCTTCTGCATCAGCTTTTATCTTTTGCAAAACCATTGAGGAAATTTCAATTGGAGTATACCATCTATCGCCAAGTTTAACCTCTACTCCACCATCCTTTCTTTTTTGTGTCTCATAAGGCAAAAGTTTTAATTCTTTCTGAACCTCGGCATCATCATACTTTCTTCCTATAAATCTTTTAACTGCATAAATTGTATTTTTAGGATTAGTAATTGCTTGTCTTTCTGCTAAAATACCAACGACCCTTTCTCCACTTTTTGTTAATGCTACAATAGAAGGAGTTAAAATAGATCCTTCTCTATTCTCAAGAGCTTTTGGCTCTCCATCTATAATAGATGCAAATTTTGTAATAGCTGTTCCTAAATCAATACCTAATATTTTTGACATATGCTTTTAATAATAGATTATTAATATTTAAGAATTATATTTTTCTTAAAAATTAATAAAATATTAACTTACTTTATTATCTTTACTTTGGCTGGTCTTAAAACTTTGCCGTTTATCTTGTATCCTTTTTGTATTATTCCTATAATTTCTCCTGATTTTCCAGAACCTTCTACTTCTTCCATAACTTCATGAAATTCTGGATTAAAATCTGTTTCAACAATTTCTTCAAGTCCTTCATTTTTTAAAAAATCTTCTAATTGTTTTTTTATCATTAAAAGTCCTTTAATATTTGCATTGTTCGCTAAATCTTTTTCTATGGATTTCTCTGCAAGACACATGTTGTCTAAAATCGGAATCAACTTTTCAAACATGATTTCTTTCAGAGAAATTACTATTTCCTGAGTCCTTTCACATTCTTTATTTTTATAATTAATATAATTTGCAAGATCTCTTTTCCATGAATTTAAATATTCATCCTTTTCCTTTATTAATAATTCTATTTCCTTTTCAAGATCTCTATTTTTTTTATTTTCTTCTTTTTTCATATTTTTTCATCAATTATTTTTGACAAAGAATTGATTAATTTAATGTTTTTATAATAATTCATTCTTTTTGGACCTATTAATGAAAGTCTAAACCTTTCTTTATTTTTTAAAATATTCTCTAAACAAATCATACTAAAATCATGTCCGCCCTCAAATGGGTTTTCATCTCCAATGAAAACTCTTGTCCTAAATTTTAAATCCAATCTTTCCTGCTCTTTTAAAAATTCATCTAAAAAAGATAAAAAATTAATAATAAAATCTTTGTTTGAAAACTCTGGCTCTTTAATGATATCGCTAAATCCTGCCTGCCAAGAAATATTTCTTTGAGGGAAAGACAATATTATATAACCAGATGATATATTTGCTAAAAAATCTGTTAATTCTTTGGCTATTTCAAACTCTGTTGCGCTATTTTTAAAAATATTATTCAAATCCTCTATTTCATTTTCTACACCTAGATCTTCAAAAAGATTGTCTACAAATATCCTATACGCTCTATCCGTGGGAATTCTGCCTGAAGATATGTATGGTTTTTCAAGAAAGCCAAGACGTGTAAGATTTTTCATCTCTATTCTCATTGTGGCAGAACAAAGCCCAAAGTTATATTTATGCGCCAAAATATGCGAACTAACTGGTTCGGCTGAGTCTATATACTCTTTAATAATTGCATTTAGTATTTTCCTCTGCCTATCCGTAATCATAATTTGAGTATATCATAATTATTTTAGCAGTCAATACTTTTGTCTGCTAATCACAGAAATTATTTTAAGAAATCCTTTTCAAATAAAAATATTCTACTCCAAGGTAAAATTTCTTTTGCCCTAAAGGTGTTTTCTTCCATTTTATTTCCTAATATTTTAACTCCTTCTTCGATATAGGGTGTTACGTGGGCTTCTGATATATCAATTAGCCAAAACCTTCCTTCAAAGTCAATCAGTTCTAGATTATTTTCGTTTTTTTTCACAACTTCGCCTGCTAAAAATCCTTTTTCTGGATTTATCCATATCACTTTTCTTTGATTAAATATCCTACTTTGATCTAAATCAATTGCATCGATTACATTCCCAAGTCCAAAAGAACAAAAAACAAATGCTAAGAAAAATATTATTAGAATGTTTAAAGTTATTACACGTTTTTGAGAAAATCTATACCCTTTTTCCGTATGTTTAAAATTAAAATAACTTAACAATAAAAAGGCAACTGTAAATATGAACCAAATATGTGGAAAGGAGGCCACCCAATAATCCCAAAAACTACCTGCTATAATTTTAGAATATTCCCAATCATTGTTAATTATGAGGTACATAAGGAGTGCGCAAG
>JAQTWS010000072.1 GCA_028689175.1 Minisyncoccota bacterium | reverse complement strand
CATCTAGTAATTTCCATACATAATCAGGGTTTTCGTAATATTCGTCACGTTTCTTTTTAAATTCTCCCAATTTTAGAACAAGTAAATCTGCTAGATCTGTTTTAAATTCAGCATAATTCTTATTTTTATAATCTTTTTCAAGATCGCTTATGCTTTTATTTGAAAAAGCAGAATAAATGGACAAAAGATTAGATATGCCTTTTTTGTTTTCCTCATCAAACTTTATTATTCTTTCTGTATCTGTTTCTGCAGACATTATTTTTTTCCTTATACTTTCTTTGTCTTCAAAAAATGTTATGCATCCTTTTTGATCACCTGATTTAGACATTTTTTTAGAAGGACCCCTTAGGGACATTATTTTGGCCTGTTTTTTAGGAACAAAAGCCTCTGGAAGAGGGAATGTTTCTTTAAACTGTTTATTAAATTTAAGAGCTGTATTTCTTGTAAATTCAACATGTTGTTTTTGATCTTTGCCTACAGGCACTTTTTCTGCTTTGTATAATAAAATATCAGCTGCCATTAAAATAGGGTAATTTAAAAGTCCGGCATTTACATATTCTTTATGCTGCTTTGACTTATCTTTGAATTGTGTCATTCTTTGAAGCTCTCCAACAGGAATTATAGTTCCTATAAGCCATGCTAATTCAACGTGCTCTTTAACTCGAGATTGAATAAAGAAAGCGCATTTTTGCGGATCTATCCCTGCTGCTAAATAAGTGACAGCAAGATTAAATATTTTATCCTTTAATGTTTTTGGATCATATGGTGTGGTTATAGCATGCCAGTCAGCAATGCAAAAATAACATTCATTATTCTCTTGTAAATCTATCCATTGTTTGATTGATCCTAAATAGTTTCCAATATGGATTTCTCCAGTTGGACGAGCTGCACTAAATATTTTCATATTTTATACTTCAATTATTACTGGCAATACCATTGGGCGTCTTTCCGTTTTTTTAAACAAGAATTCTCCAATGTCATCCCTTACTTTATCTTTCATGTATGTCCAGTTTACAATTCTACCTGATCCAGTCGCTTCTTCGATGGCTCCCACAACTCTCTTTCTTGTTTCTTTTAATAGTTCCTGAGATTCTTTTAGATAAACAAAACCTCTTGAAATAATATCTGGGGAAGTTTGAACTTTTCCAGTTTTTTTATTTACTATAGCGATAACAACAAAAATTCCATCCTCTGCAAGAACTTGTCTATCTCTTAAAACTATTTCACCAACATCTCCGATTCCAAGACCGTCAACCATGACGTAATTTGCAGGAACTTCTTTTTTATCAATGTATGCCTTGTTTTTTTGTAGATTAATAATGTTCCCGTTATCTGCCACAATAATATCTGATTTTGCAATATTACATTCTTCTTCAGCTAATCTAGCATTTGCAACAAGCATGGAATATTGACCATGAACAGGCATGAAAAACCTTGGCTTCATGGTGTTTATCATTTCTTTTAATTCATCTTGTTTTGCATGTCCTCCAGCGTGAATATCCATCATGCCATAATGATATATAATAGCATTTTGTCTTAAAAGATCATCTTTTAGAGATTGTACAGCTCTTTCATTTCCAGGAATAACAGATGAAGAGAATACCATAGTGTCTCCTGGTTTAATTGAAATAGTAGGATGTTCTTTTAATACTATTTTCATCAGCCCTGCAGTTTCTTCTCCCTGGGCTCCAGTACACATGATAGTTACCTCATCGTCTTTATAATTATTGACATCGCTTACTTTTTTTATGATAGTGCCTTTTTTAGCTTTTAAAAGCCCCAGCTCTTTAGTTAGCCATATATTTGTTTTCATTGAGTGTCCAACAATAGCCACCTTTCTTCCATGTTTTTCAGATAAGGTTATTATTTGCTGAAGTCTATTAATTAAAGAAGAGAAAGTAGCAACAATAATTCTTCCTTTTGTTTTTTTAAATATTTCACCTAAGTTTTTGTTAATTTCTTTTTCAGATAAAGAATGACCTTCTTGTTCGGCTCCTGTTGAGTCTGACATAAGAAGGGTAATGCCTCGTTCTCCTATTTTTTTAAGTCTGGCAAAATCAGTAGGAGTTTCATTTACAGGGTATTTATCAAATTTAAAATCAGATGTATGCACGACATTCCCTACTGGAGTTTCTATAAATATTCCTAAATTATCTGGAATTGTGTGTGTTTGTTTAAAGAACTCAACTTTAAAAGGACCTAAATCAATTTTTGATCCATCTTTAACTTCTGTTATTTTAAGTTTTGGTTGCGTAGGCAATTCTTCTTGACGTTTTAATATTATACCTCTTGTGAGTGGACTTGCATATATTGGAGGATTTCCTATTCTCGCCATTATGTATGGCACTGCACCAATATGGTCGTAGTGCCCATGGGTAAATAAAACACCAACAATATTTTTATATTTTTTATTTTTTGTTAAATATGCAATATTTGGAATAATATAGTCAATTCCCGGCATATCTTCTTCTGGCATTCTAAATCCCATATCAATCACTAGTATTGAATCCTTGTACTCAACAAGCATCATATTTCTTCCAACTTCTCCAAGCCCTCCTAGTGGTATAATCTTAAGGTAAGGTTCTATTTGTTTTTTTATTTCTTTTGTTTCCATATAGTTAATAATTAATACATTTTTTATATCTTCTTTTTTCTTGAAAGACAAATCTCTTCAACATTATCGGGTATATTTAAAAGAGGTTTTTCTTCTCTAATTTCTGGCACATGGCCATATTTATTATTTTTTATCCATCCCTTTGTTGTATAAAAGTATGCAGCTCCATTTTTATTTTGAATAGAGTCGTAGTCATGCCCACTCTCTTCAGAAACAAAGTTGCCTAGCTTCAAATCGGTAAGAGATGGATTAATCGTAACGTGTCCATAATCAAAGGGGATTAAAACAACATCATCTTTTTTTGCATGTACAAAATATACATCTTCTATAACATCTCTTCCTTTTTGCATAAGAAAGATTGCTTCCCCTTCTAAAACAATGTAGATTTCTCTAAAGTCATCATGATAATGACCTTTTGTTTTGATAAATTCTTCGCCAATTAATTTGCTTGGAATTTCTGTAATATCATATCTTGCGCTTCCTTTTTTGCTTACGCCTCTAAACATGTAATAGAGTTCTTCGTTTTCGTCAATATCTTTATTTAAAAAAACATTTTTCATATCTTTGGCATATCTAATAGAAGGTTTTATTTCCATATTTTTTTAGTTTTAATAAAAAGATTTTGAATATTGTTAAACCTTTCTCCTGGCGTAATCAATTTTTCTCCTTGAAAACCTTTAATTTTAGGGGAGACATAGTAAATATAATTTGGGGAGTATAATAAAATTGCAGGGTTTTCTTCAAAAAATATTTTTTCAAAATCTTTTAAATCATTAATTAGATTATCTTCGAAATTATAATATGATCTAATTTTTAAAAGAAGTT
>JAQTWS010000005.1 GCA_028689175.1 Minisyncoccota bacterium | reverse complement strand
AGCAAAATATTTCTTAAAAAACTCTTTTTTTTGAAAATATAGAAATAAATAGTTATGAAAATAATTAAAGTGATTGCGATTGAAACGGCAAAAATAATTGCAAGATTTTGAGATGGTTTTTGGATTGTATAAAAAAAATACAAAACACCAGTTATAATCACTATGATATTTATAGTCCATTCTATAATTCTTTCTATAAAAACAGATGCCAAAGCTTTATCCCAGCCTATTTTTTCTTTATGCTCAAGTAGTGATGCTCTAAAAAACTCACTTCCAAGTATAACCATAGGAAATAAATACATAATAGAAAAACCACCAATATAAATTTTAAATAATTCATTATTGGAAATTCTTTTTTCTCCTATTATTTTTTTCCATCTCAAAGCTCCTAAAAAAGCAATAAAGAATGATAAAATTATTATTAGAAATCCTTCTAAATTTAAAAATATTTTAAAACTGCTTAGTATGAAATCCCAGCCAAAAGTATTACCAACATACACAAAGATTATGCCTCCAAATAAAATAGATAATAAGAATAATAGAAGAGTCTTTATCATATAATCTTTTCGTCAGTAAATTTAATAATCTTCCCCTTGTATTTATCAAGTGGATAATTATGCCCCTTAACTTTAACGGCTAAACCAAGAGAAACTCCCTCCCCTAAAACAAAATTTTTAATCCATCTTATAGGAGTAAAAATAAATATACTTTTTAAAAGTTCAAGTGTATTTCCATTACACAAATCATCTTCAAAGTTATTTATTAAAAGAATATTTTCATTTTTGCTATGCGTTCCAAAAAATGGCTTACCAAGCTCTATGCTAAAAATATTTTTAGCTTCTCTCATGTTTTCCATAACTTCATCTGCTATAAGCGCTCCGTTAGATAACCCGAGTAATATTATCTTTTTATCTGTTTCTTTTATGATAGAAGAAATGCGCTTTACTTGTTTTTCAAAAGCAAAAACATAATCTTTAACATATCCCAGTCTTCCGATTAGATGGTCTTCAGTTCTAAAATATTGAATAATACAAGATTTAAAACCTTTTTTATTTAAATAATCTTTTATAAAAATAGCAAATGGGTTTAGATCAAAAGCATTTTTATAATCTACGGTTCCCCAACCACCTGCATTAAAAATAATAATAATATCACATTTAGATTTTACTTTTTCAAAATCTTGTTTAAATTTAGAAATATTTTTATTTAAAAAACAAAAATCAAACCACCAAAAAGAATAAATAAGCAAAATTATAAAAAATAATAAAATCCCATCTATCATAATCCACAGTTTTTGTTAATATAGCATTTAACTTCTTTTTGTGCCTTTTTCAAATAACATTCATTTGCATATATAAATCCGTCTTTTGTGTAGACGGGTTCTATTGATGAATTACAAGCATCTTTTAAGCATCCTGAGAATTTGTCAATTTTTTGATTTAAATAATCGTCAAGTTCTTTCAAATCTAATTCGTCTATTATTCCATCTTTATTTAAATCAGCATAAATAAATTTTTCGTAATCCTTAAGTAAAATATTTAAATTATTTTTTAAATAATCGTAATCAGAATAAGTAACATAATTATCTAAATTAAGATCCCCTAATTGTCCACATGGAGATAAAAATTCTTTTTTTTCATAATTTAAAAATATATCGCCTGTTTTAATATCTGAAGGATAAATATACTCCCTTTCAGTATTGTTCAAATAAGCTATTTTATTAATTTTAAAATTCACAAGAGCAGTATCATTTATTGCTTCAATATCAAATTCAATTTTAATCCAATTAGGGATATTTTTTTTAATTTTTAAAAATCCCGAATTTATTAATTCTGCACTGCTCCAAAGTTTTAAATTTTTAACTATCATATTTCCATCTTTTTCAAGCTGCAAATAGATACCTGAAGATTCGTCATCTTGATTTATGGAAACCTTGGCTGGTATTAAAGCATCTCCCTTATTTGAGTCTAAATAAAATGTTAGAGTCACATGTTTTGTTTTATCCTCGTTATTTTCCACACCAACAAGAGCATTATCGTATACTGTAGGAGTATAAGTTTTAGAACAAATAGTAAAAGGCTTTCCTTTTAAAATATATTTTTGTATTTCAATAGCATCTATTATATTAACTTCTCCGTTGCCAGAAACGTCAGCTCTTATTTTTTGATCTTCATTTAATTCTTTGTTTGTAACTATAAAAGAAATATCTTCTTCATTTATCAATCCGTCATCATTGATATCTCCATAAATACCGCATATCAAATTTTCATCTTTTGTAAAATTCAAATAAAATTTATTTGTTTCAATCGGGGTTGAAATTTTTTTTAATTCTCCTTTTTCATTTAAGTAACTTATTTCGTCAATTAATGCTTTTGTATAAATAGGTTTCTCTTTTGCCTTTAAATTAAGTTCTACCGAAATCCATGTTGTTTTTCCTTTTTCTAAAAAAATATAGCCATCTTCCTTGATTTGAGCACCTGTATTCCATGTCATATCTTCTATCTTTACATTTTCGTCGTTTAAAATTTTCAAATGCATGCCATTTGCTGGTATGTAAATATCACCTTTTTCAGCAATTAAATCAAAATTTATTGTTATATTAGCTTCAGTTTTTTTGATGTTTTGCTTAACATTAAAATTTTTATTAAAAAATATTTTTGGAGCTGACCCCCTTTTTATATCTTTTTCAATTGAGCAAGCGGGAAAAGATTCAGTATTTTCGTAAATAAAACTATAAAGAATATTTTGATCTTTTTCATCCACAATAGCATCGTTATTTAAATCTCCTCTTTTCTGCAGATTATTTTCAACTGATCCAAATACAAAATAATTTAAATCATCTTTATTAATTATATTATCTGAATTTAAATCTCCATAATTTTCACAAGGAGATTTTTTTTCTTGTCTTTTTTCTATAAAAGAAAGGCTTTCCATAATCTCGTTGAAATTAGCGCTTTCTATTATTTTGTTATATTTTTCGAAAGACCCATTTGAATATATGGAAAATAAAAATCCTATGCAAGAATCTTTATTCTCTAAAATATAATATTTATAATTAATATTTGCTAAAATGTCATTTCCATAATCTAAACTATTTTCTCCATTAACTATTTTAAATTTTTGAGTTTCGTCTATATCATTTACCTTTGTATAAGACAAGATATCCGAACAATAATTATCTGATATAAATTCTAACTTTTTAAAAATTAAATTTGTGTTATTTCTTTCTTTGGGAAGTTCTATAAAATCTTTGTTAATTATAGAATTTGAAGGAAGCATTAGACTAAATCCAAGCTCTTTATTTTCATAATATAAATGATTTTCTTCTTTTTTTACACACTTATATCCGTCCCAATCAAATTTTTCTTTTACACAATTATTTGCTGACAAATTGTATGGATACTCTAAACATCTTCCATAATAATCTAATTTATCCTTGCTTTCTTTTAGTAAACAAATATTATCAAATGTCTTACCTGACTTTGAACATGCTGGAAAATATACATTTTTACAATTTGATTTTTTTTCAAAAGATAACAATCCAGAAACAAATTCTTTTAAATCAGAAAAAGAGCAGGAAGTTAAATCGGTTAAACTACATGCATGTGTATTAGTATAATTTAAACTGAAAATTAAAATTAAACATGTTAAAAAGATTTTTTTATTCATCATAAGCTTGTATTTTATTTATTTTTATATATATTATCGCCTTTTTTAAATAAAAAAACAATACTTTACAAATGTTCTATTTTCATATATTTTTAATATATGCTTATTTCAAAAAGAATTTTTTTTTGCGTTACTGCATTACTAATTTTAATATGTTTTTTTGTTAATAATTACACAGCTCATTACAAGGAAGATCTTTTTGTTATTAGAGAGGGAGAGACTTTAAAAACAATTTCTCAAAATTTAAAAGAAGAGGGCTTTATTAGAAATAGCCGTCTTTTTTATATACTCCTTTATTTCCATAATGATCCAAAAGATATTAAAGCAGGGATATACAAATTAAATTCTTCAATGGGTAGTTCAGAAATTATTAATCAAATAATTAATGGAAATACTGTTAAAGAAAAAATTGTAATTAGAGAGGGCTGGACTATTGATGATATTGCCAATTATTTAGAAGAAAAAAATTTATTTAACAAAGAATATTTTTTTAATATAGCTGGAAAATCTGAATTAGGCTACCCTTCATTAGATTTATCAAATGAATTTGAGTTTTTGAAATACAAGCCTAAAAATTTAAGCCTAGAAGGATTTTTATTTCCAGATACGTATTATATAAATCAAAACGATACTCCAGAAATTATTATTAAAAAAATGCTTTCTAATTTTGAAAAAAAAGTATGGAATAAAATAGATAACAAACAAAATTTTTATGATGTTTTAATACTAAGTTCGCTTATAGAAAAAGAAGTTAGGGGATTTGAAGATAAGCAAATGATTTCTCATGTTATTTTAAAAAGACTTGAAAGCAATATGCCGCTTCAAATTGATGCCACTGTTCTTTATGCAAACAAAGGAGCTGTTTTTGATTCCAAAGTTGACTCGCCCTTTAATACATATAAATATACAGGTCTGCCTATTGGACCAATTTCAAATCCAGGAAAAGAAAGCATAGAAGCTGCTTTAAATCCCATAAGTAACAACTATTGGTACTATCTTTCAGCTAAGGATGGAACAACTATCTTTAGTGAAAATTTTGAAGAACATAAAATAAATAAAAATATTTACTTAAGATAAATATTTTTTATTTTTTACTTTTTGAGGTAAAAATTCTTTGTAATCATTATCTTTTTCAAAGCTCTTAATATTTCTTATGTGTAAAGGAATTTTAAGATTGCCATACATCGAAACATCTTCTTTAGCCTTTTCATAAGCTTCGTAAAGCTTTCTTGATTTCTTATTTTTGCACATATAAACTACTCCTTGTATTAAATTAAGTCGACATTCTGGCATACCAATAAAATGGCATGCATGAAAAACATTAACAGCCTGATTTAGTGCTAAAGAATTTTGGAGCCCTATATCTTCTGAAGCAAAAACGATTAGCCTTCTTGCAATATATAAAGGATCTTCCCCTGCTTCGAGCATGCGAACAAGATAATAGATAGCAGCATCTTCTTCTCCTGCTCTCATTGATTTAATTAATGCAGAAATTAAATCGTGATGCTCTTTTCCATGTTTATCATAATAAAGATTTTGTTTTTGAAAAGCTTCCTTAATCTCTTTTTCTTCTATATTTTTATTTAATGAAGAAGCGTAATCTAAAATATTTAAAGCAACTCTAGCATCGCCATTGCTTATTTGACTTAAAATTTTAATTGCCTTATTTTTTATTTTTATATCTTTTTTTAAAACTGCCCTTTTAATAATTTTTTCGATCTCTTTTTCTTCTAATTTTTCAAAAACAAAAACTCTACATCTTGATAAAAGTGCTGCATTAACTTCAAAGGAAGGATTTTCTGTTGTTGCCCCTATCAAAACGATAGTTCCATTTTCTATGTATGGCAAAAGCGCATCTTGTTGTTTTTTATTCCATCTGTGAATTTCATCTATAAAAAGAATAGTTTTTTCGTTTAATCTTTTATTTAGCTCAGCTCTTTCAATTATAATTTTAAAATCTTTTATCCCTGAATTAACAGCACTTAATTCTTCGAAATGATATTCAGTTTTATTTGCGATAATTTTTGCTAATGTAGTTTTTCCTGTTCCTGGCGGACCATAAAAAATCATAGAAGGAACATTATCTTCTTTTATTGCTTTCCTGAGCAAGCTATTTTTACCCAAAATTTCTTCTTGCCCTACAAAATCTTCTATGCTTTTTGGTCTTAATTCTTCTGCTAATGGCTTCATAATAATGTTTGTTGTAAAGATTGCTTTTTTCTTTCTTCGCCTCCAAATATTTTAACTTTTCCAAACTCTCCATCATATCCAGGAATAATTTGAAGATCTCCTTCTCTTACTTTTTTAATAGCCAGAGCAATTGTTTTATCTACTTTTTCTATATTTAAAATATTCTCATAAAGTAAAATATTGAATTCAGATTTAAATTCTTCAATTAGTTTTACATATTCCTTATCAACCGCCTTTGTCAATGCTCCTAATCCTAGTACTTCTCCTATAATTTCTCTTAATGGTACTAAGCTTTTAAAATTACATTTGCTTACTTGTTTAAAATCGCTAAGTTTATTTACTCTGTTCAAAACTCCAAGAACTAATGGTTTACCACAGACAGGACAAATTCCATTATATTTATACGTTTCCTCTGGAGAAAAATTTACATTACAGTTTCTATGTCCGTCATTAAAATATTTCCCTTCCTCAGGATAAAATTCGATTGTTTCTAAAAGATCATTATCTTTAATTTTTTTAATAATAGAATTATAATCAAAATCACAATCAAAAACGTTTGCCTCTCTGCCTAATTTTTGAGGAGAGTGTGCATCTGAATTAGATAAAAGAGTTCTTTCTCTACACTCCTTCATTTTTAAAAGCATCGAAGGGTTGGCAGACAAACCTGTTTCGTAAGCATAAATATATTCTGAAAGTTCCTCAAAACATTCGGTTATAGAATCAAATCCAGATCTAGAACCATATAAACCAAACCAAGGAGTCATTATATGCGCAGGGATGACTAATATATCTTTTGAAATATCTAAAATAATTTTTAAAAATTCTTTTGCATCAAGTCCTAGTATGGGCCTTCCATCAGATTTTAAATTATATCTCTCTGATAATTTTTGATTTACTTTTCCCGCAGTTTCTAAATTAGGACATATTAAAATTAGATGAATTTTTCTAATTTTATTTAACTTAGAATAAATTAAACTTATTTCTCCCGAGATTATAAATTTTATAGAATCTTCTTGTTTTAAAATATAAAAATTAGAAGAATCTAAAATTAACTTATTCTTTAATTCAGAAAACCATAAGGGGTGAGTAAAGTCCCCTGTTCCAATAATATCAATTCCTTTAATCTTTCCCTGCCTGCTTATTTCTTCCAAATCCATTTTTGAACTTACAGCTCTTGAGTATTTGGAATGTATGTGAAAATCAGCAATTAATCTCATTTTTTGATTATGTTTTTTTCAAAAATTCCAAGGAGCAAAAATATAAAAACAACTAAAAATGCAGCAATAAGGGCAATAAGGTATTCTTGCACTGCAACTGCGACTCCTATAGCAGCAGCAACCCAAAGCCCTGCTGCAGTTGTAAGTCCTCTTATGCCTTCATTATTTTTAAATATAGCTCCGGCTCCTAAAAAACCAACACCAATTGCTATGGATTGAATTATTCTTCCTGGATCAAATGATATTTGTGATTCTTGAATAAAAGCATTGTAAATAGAATAAAAAATTATTGTAAAAAGATATGAGCCTAAACAAACAAGGGCATATGTTTGAAATCCGGCATCTTTTCCTTTTATCTCTCTTTCAAGACCTATTAATGCACCCAATAATGTTGCATAAATTAATTCAAGAATAGTAATTATATTTAACATAAAATTAATTTATTTTATTATTTTTTTCAAGTTCATGAATAACTGCTTTTACAAGCTCTTTAGGGTCACTGCTATAAATAATCGGAGCTTTTGCTTTCTTTTTAACAATTTTTAAAAAATTTTTAATTTCATCTGCCACCCCGCCTGTTCCCTCAAGTACACCAATAACTTTTCCTGTTTCAAAAGCTGTTAAAAATTCATGCATTGTGCCTGTTCTTCCAGAAATAACAATCATTGCCTCTGCTGATTTTGTCATAACAATATCTCTTCCGGCATAATCTGCTCCTGTATAAATAATTACATCATATGGCTCAAATGGAAGTTTATACGCTTTAATATGTGCAGTTTTTGAAACTGCGGGAGAAAATCCGATATTTAAACCCCCAGCCTCCCTGTTTCCGCAAGAAACTTCATGCGGAATGCCTCTTGTTGCTCCTGAAATTACAACACATTTATTTTTTGCAAGCTGTTTACCTAATTCAAAAGCTTTTTCTTTTGTTCCCGGAGTACATATTTCCATGTCTGAAGCGCCCGAAATAGCAACATCATACCTAAAATCAAATTTACTTTTTTTCATTCTTCTTTAATATTAAATAATAATTCAAAAACTTTTTAATTTTTATTTCTCCTTTGTTAATTATTTTAAAATCTTTAAATAATTTCTCTAATTCTTTTTGATCAAAAATATAAAAATATTGATTCTCTATCCCATGCCAAGGAATCAAAATTTCCTTATCATTTATTTTTTTAACATCTTCTTTATTTTTTCTTTCATTTAAATTCCAGACAGTTAAGATAAGAAGTCCTCCATTTTTCAAAACCCTTTTCGTTTCTTCTAAAAATCTGCTATAATATTTTTGAGGGATATGATGAAGTACTGCTAAGCAATAAATTCTATCAAACTCTTCATTTTCAAAAGGAATATCAAATGCTGATGCTACTTTAAAATCTACGTTAGGATAATTTTTCTTTGCTATTTTAATTAATTTTTGCGAACTGTCAATTCCCGTATAATTTGTATTCATTAGTTTTTCGTAAAACCTTCCATTACCACATCCAAGATCTAAAACTCTTTCTTTTTCCTTAACTTCCTCAAATAAAAAATTAAATTCTGGCCAAATATTTTTTCTTGCTCTTGAAAATCTTTCTGCTATCGCATTATAATCATTATAGGTTTTAATTAATATTTTATCACTATTATGCATATAAATATAAATGAAGAAATTATTAAAGAATTATTTTTAAAAAAGAATCCTTCTCCAGATGATTTGGCATGCATAAAAAGAAAAATCTCTAAAAAATATAAATTCCCCTGCCCAAACAATATCAGCTTGCTTAAAGTCTATCATAATTTAATTAAAAATAAAAGATTAAAGGAAGATAGAGCTATTGAAAATTTGCTTAGAGTAAGGCCTGTCAGGTCACTCTCAGGAGTAATTAATGTATCTGTTTTAACAAAACCATATACTTGTCCAGGTACTTGTACTTTTTGCCCAAAAGAAGAAAACATTCCTAAAAGCTATTTATCAGGAGAGCCTGCTGTTGAAAGGGCAAAAAGATTAAAATATGACCCATATATTCAAGTTAAAAAAAGAATAGATGTTTTGGAAAGCACTGGACACAACGCTGAAAAAATAGATCTAAGAGTGATTGGAGGGACATGGTCGTATTATAATACAAAATATAAGATATGGTTTGTTAAGCGATGTTTTGATGCCTGCAATGAAATAGAATATAAAAAAGAACCATATTCAAATAAAACAATTAAAGAGCTTTTTAAAGAATTAGAAAAAGCACAAAAGTTAAATGAATCTACTAGATACAGAATAATCGGATTATCTTTTGAAACAAGACCAGATTTTATTAATGAAAAAGAAGTTTTTGAAATGAGAAGGCTTGGCGCAACAAAAATTGAAATAGGGGTTCAGTCAGTATACAACAATATTCTTAAAAAAACTAAAAGAGGACATGACGTTAATGCAACCATTAAAGCTACTCGTTTGTTAAAAAATGCGGGGTTTAAAGTATCTTATCAGATTATGCTTAACTTACCTTTAAGTAACATAGAAAAAGATTTAAATATGGCACGAGAACTTTTTAAAAATGAAAAGTTTAAACCAGATTATTTAAAAATATATCCATGCGCCCTTGTTAGAAGTTCTGAACTATATAAAGACTATAAGAAAGGAAATTACAAGCCATATACAGAAAGAGAGTTGATAGATTTAATTAAAAGTATAAAAAAGGAGGTGCCATATTATACAAGAATAGAAAGAATTATTAGAGATATACCAGCTCCCCTAATTGTAGAGGGTGGCGCTAAAACATCTAACCTAAGACAAATTATTGATAGAGAAATACAAAAAGAAAATTGGAAATGCAAATGCATAAGATGCAGAGAAATAAGAGCTCAAAAACAAGATAAGGACATTAAAATGTTTAGAGAAAATTATCTAGCACAATCCCAAAATGAAATATTTTTAAGCTTTGAAGATAATAAAAGAAATCATCTTTATTCGGTGTTAAGACTTAGAATAACTCCTAATATGGCAATGATAAGGGAAGTTCACACTTATGGTGAATCTAAAAAAATTAAAGAAAAAGGAGAAGTTCAACATAAGGGATTTGGAAAGGCATTAATTAGTGAAGCAGAAAAAATTACTAAACAAGAATTTAATATTAACAAAATCTATGTTATATCAGGCGTAGGAGTGAGAGATTATTATAGAAAATTAGGATACAGATTAGAAAATTACTATATGGTTAAAGATTTATGATTAAAATCTTTTTACTCTAATTAATCCACTGCATGGAATAACCTCAATACCCTGCTTCTCAAGTTCGTCTAAAAACAAATTCATCCCAAGGGAATCTGATGAAATATGTCCCGCAATAACAACATTTATATTATTTGCTTCTGCTTCTTTTTTATTTCTCTCAGACATATGCATTCCTATTATTGTGCCAATTCCAGCTTGAGCCATTTTTTCATACATTTTTTCAGAACCTTCTGTTCCTCCAGTAATTTCAGTTAAAGCGATTTTACCGCATCTGTTGTCTGGAGAGCCAACAAAAAGGGAAGGACCTGCTCCTATTTTTATAGCCTCTTTATATTCTGGAATACTTTCTATTATTTTTATAATATCCTCTAAATATTCTGGCTTATTTTTCTCAATTTCTTTATTTAAAAAATTAGCCGCTAAATTATCACAAGGAGTATGGCTGTTCATAAAATTAATATTTAAAAGCCTTGCCATATCAACTGCTCTGTCGTGATTAGCTGCATTAACAGACCTTGCTACTTCTGAAATTCTTTCTTTAGTTACTCTCTCGGCTTGATTTATGGGAACACCGTAATAATTTAAAATATCTATTTGAATATCCATAACATCGGAAAGCCATGCAAGCCCCTTGCCTTCTGGGTGATGTGCAACAACCAAATCTATATCACCTAATTTATCTGCAAGAAAAAGTTCTTCACCTTCAATATCAATTCCAGCTAAAATTTTTTTTACATCTTTATCTTCCGTAATATTATATATCCTAGAATCCATATATGGATTACTTAATGCTTCTAAATCAAAAATTTCTTTCTTTTCAACGCTAAGATTCTCATATTTTTCTTTTCTTTTTTTAAGATTTTTTTCAATGTGATCTTTTCCTCTAAAATCTGCCTCAATTCCCAAATTTATAACTAGGTCAAAAATTTCTTTTATTTTCATTGTTTTTATTATTAACTTTTCTTATTTTTTTATTAACACTATTTATGAAAAAATAAAAGAGAGAAAGCTTTCTCTCTTTTACTAAATAATCAAAACCTTATTAATCAAAAGGAATTTCTTTAAAATCTGGATTTTTAAGAATCTTTCCAAAGATACCCTTTGCCCCATCTAAATCTTTAACCATGGTATCGTCACCAGAAGTATCAGAAGCTTTTAATTGAATCTTTCCACCCTGCCTAATCGGAATATTAATATTTTCTCCAGATCCGTTAACATTTCCTTGAGGATAAGTCCATACTCTCCCAATGTTTGTTGCATCGGATGCTTTAATTGTAAAAGCAGGAACAGAAGTACTATCTCTTAAATATAGAATTGTATCTTCTGTGACAGTTAGATTCTTGAAACTTTCATCATTACATTTTTTAAAATCGCCATCTTCATCACAATTGTTACCCTCTTTTTTAACGCAGCACGAAAAATCAGCTTGAATAGCTCTTATCAAAGTCCAATCTTCAGACTTTGAGCCCTTTTTCCCCTGAGAATCTTCTACTTCTAACTTAATATTTTGCACATACTGTGCCTTGTCTTGAGTAGCAAAGGTTGATCCTTCATCTAATGCAACAGCACCTCCTGGAGTCCAAATACTTTTTTCTATACGATTAAAGGTACACTCACTATTATCAGCTGAGGAGAGATTATTCAATGTAATAGTGGAACCTTTTTTAAAATAACAAGTAACTCCAACTGACTTTTCTGCACATGCCAAAGTAAAATTAGCAGTAGGGGTAAACTCAGCCTCACAAGCTCTATTAGGATCATAAGTGGTTTTCGCATTTATATATCTTATTTCCCCTAAAACAGCTGATGGAGGTGTTCTTGTGTCTAAGAGATCCCCGCCCCAAGCATTTCCTAGTATTTTATGCTCTCCATCGTTCTTGTCAGTTTGGATTATTGTATTATAAACACTACCCTCCTTTATAAAATTAATCGTGGCGTCCTTGTCAAATTTTATCCATCCATCCCATCCGCCGGCATTCGCTCCAGCAGTATTTTTAGTACACTTTTGACCGTCAAAATCACATGCCGCAAGAGCCCTTGCCCAGCCCGTTATTTTTGCAACTCCAGGCTTTACATATTCAATTTTAGCAACATGCTTAGTGTTAGCATTGTTAGCAGGAAAATCAGTTGTTTTACAAACACTGCTTGCGCAAATTTCATTTTTGTTAAAACTGATTGGTCCTATTGCTGCACTCCAGGCATATCCAGATAATTCTTTTGCGTTAAGTTTTGGAAATCTTACGATTATAACTCCTGATGCTCCATCTCCTCCCTCGCTCCACTCATCGAATGATGAATTATAAAAACCTGCACCACCTCCTGAACCACTGTTATTAATAGGAGTTCCTCCTCTGTTATTAAAACTTGTGGCAGCTCTTCCAAGGTTAGTAGAATCGAAATCATCAGTTCCTCCATATGCTGATTGTGTACTTGCACCGCCCCCACCTCCACCCGCAGCATATGTCATGCCATCAATTCCTTTAGTAGTAGAATATTGTCCTATTCCTCCCGGATACGAACGAGGTTGACCATCACCACCATTAGATCCTCCTTCTCCGCCAGGAGTTGTGCCAGATCCAATATAGAAACCTCCTCCTCCTGACCCACCATTTGATTTAATATATAATCCAAAAGATTTTTCTGCTGTATTATTTACTAAAACAGACCCAAAAGAACTACTTTTTCCTTTCCTCATATTTGAAGGATATGGACTAGGGTCAAATGTTCCTCCTGCCCCAACTACAACATTGATAGACTCACCCTGGATAACTTTATAATTTTTTTCTGTTTTAACATATCCACCAGCTCCTCCCAATTTAAAACCTGCAGCTCCTCCACCAACGACGGTAACATCAAGCATAGAAAGACCTTGCGGAACTATGAATGTGCCCGATCCACTTCCGTTAATATCTGTGCCTGTTATCCTTACATGGTGATAATTTTCTGATTCAGCATATGTCGGCATGTAATTACTATCACAAACTATGCCTCCAAGACATTCAACCACTGGAGAAAAGCTTTCAATTATATTAACTCCATAATTTACAGGAGCATTTTGATTAGTACAACTTAAACTTATTGGCCCTATTGGATAAGCATAAGCCCAGCCAGTAACATTATGAGAAGAGGGTGAGCAACCTCCCGCGGCCAAAACTTTGCCCCATTCTCCAATATTAAAACTATTTTGGTCATTAATTTCTTTAATTTGATTATTGTTGTATAAAACAATGGCAAAAACACATACAAATGTTATAAGCAAAGGAATTAAAATGTTTTTCTTGATAGACATAATTTTATTATTTATTGTTATTTATGATTAAATAATATTATATCATTTTAATTTTTTTATGCAAATAAAAAAAGGGCTAAGCCCTTTTTTTTATTTTGTAAGAAGTAAATTAACTTCATCTTTGAATACTTCTACCACTCCCCCTTCACTCATTAATGTTTTTAGTCCGGATTCAAATTCTATTTTTATCTTTCCTTTATTAATAACAGAAATAAGTTCTGTATGATTCGGAAGTATGGTAATATATCCAGACAAAGTAGGCAAATTTACACTTTTTGCTTTTTCATTAAATATTTCTTTTTCTGGAGTAATAACTTTAACTAACATAATTATTTGTTTGCATTAATTACTTCCTCTATACTTCCCTTCATATAGAATTTATCCTCGGGAATATTATCTAACTCTCCTTCAATAATTTTACTAAAACCTTCGATAGTTTCTTCAACTTTAACGTATTTACCTTCTATACTTGAAAATTGTTCAGCTACAAAAAAAGGTTGAGATAAAAACTTTTGGATTTTTCTTGCTCGATCAACAACGATTTTATCTTCGTCAGACAACTCCTCAATTCCTAAAATGGCAATAATATCCTGAAGTTCCTTATATCTTTGAAGTATTCTTTTAACTTCTGAAGCAACCTTGTAATGTTTTTCTCCCACAATTCTAGGACTTAGAAATGATGAAGATGATTCCAATGGATCAACTGCTGGATAAAGCCCTAAAGATGCAATGGCACGAGATAGTACAAGCTGTGAGTCTAAGTGTGAAAATGTAGCAACAATAGCTGGATCTGTCAAATCATCGGCTGGAACATAAATAGCTTGTACAGATGTAATAGATCCGTCTTTGGTTGAAGTAATTCTTTCCTCAAGTTCACCAATTTCAGATGATAGTGTTGGCTGATAACCTGTTTGAGAAGGAA
>JAQTWS010000071.1 GCA_028689175.1 Minisyncoccota bacterium | reverse complement strand
ATTAGCCTTATCAATAGAAGAAGAGGTAGATATCATAATAACTCCAGCAAGTATTCCTATAATTACTATAACTACAAGTAATTCTATTAAGGTAAATGATTTTTGCTTCATCATGTTTCAATTAATTATTAATAAAATATTAACATACATGTGTAAATTAATCTATATCTTTAGAACTTCATCCTCTCTTCCTCTAAATCTTTTTGATAGATATAGAAATATGCCAAGTATTAAGAAAGTTATCATTGGAGCTAAAAAGAAAGGAACCTCAAGTCCAAAAGTCTCAAATACCATCATTCCTCCTAAAAATCCTATTGAATACATTGCGCCATTTTTAAGAAATGCATAATTTGATATTTTATCCATTCCTTTAATTGTTAACTCCCTTATTAAAATCGCTCCGATACCATTTCCAATTAAAATAAGGACAACCGATGTTGTAAAAGCAAATGCTCCAATAACTCCATCAATTGAAAAAGACGCATCAAGAACCTCTAAATAAAGTATTTTACTCCAATCACTTAAATTACTTTTTCCAGAAACAAGTTCTTTTTCTGTCTTTTCAGCATTCTGTTTAAAACCATCTGTTATAAAGAAAAAAGAAATACCGATCGTTGCAGCAAGCGCAAGCACCGGATCAACTTTTATAGAAAAATAAACAATTGCTGTTGTGTATAAGGATGCCCAAGCATAAAACCAAACACTTTGCCTATAAATAAATCTTTCTAACTTTAAAACATATTTTTTCTCCTCCAGAAAAAGCCATGATAAAAATATTAAAAATAAATAAGATCCTCCTGCTAAAAGAAGAATAGGTTTTGATTTTTCAAGAGATTCAGCCACAATTTGATCATTTGTAAAAGGTGCCATAAATATCTCTTGAATACCAAGGGAAGAGTTAGCAAGCCAAACAATGATAAAAGGAAGAAGTCCTCTAACAAGAAAAACAGCAATAAAAAGACCCCATGTGAAAAAGAATTTTCTTTGTTTTTTTCCTATTGTCTTTAATACATTTGCATTAACAACAGCATTATCAATACTGCAAATAACCTCAAAAACACAGAGTCCTAAAATAGTAATTATAGCTTCGATCATATTAATTTAGCGAGTTCTGCCAACCTAAAAGAATAACCCCATTCATTGTCATACCATGACAAAACCTGAACAAGATTTCCATTTACCTTTGTCATCTCGGCATCAACTATAGATGAATGAATGTTTTTAATAAAATCAGAAGAAACCAAAGGTTTTTCTTCTAAATAAAGGATTCCTCTCATTTCATCATCAGCATATTTTTTAAATAATGCATTAACTTCTTCTCTGTTAGTTTCTTTTTCAAGCATACAAACTAAATCAATTATAGAAACTGTTGGGGTTGGCACTCTTAATGCAACTCCATCTAATTTTTTAGAAACAGAAGGAACCACTTTTCCAATTGCTTTAGCAGCACCAGTTGTAGTCGGCACAATATTTAATGCCGCTGCCCTCGCCCTTCTTAAATCTTTATTTGTTCCATCAAGTAAATTCTGATTCAAAGTATATGAATGAGTTGTTGTAACAAAACCTTTCTCAATCTTAAATTCATTTTCTAAAATCTTAACAATAGGGGCAAGACAATTTGTTGTGCATGATCCCATATCAATGATTTCTTCCCCCTTATATTCACTCACATTTACACCTAAAACATATGAAGGAATATCTTCTGATTTTGCTGGAGCAGATATTATTACCTTTTTTGCCCCTGCCAAAATATGCTTTGAAGCGCCTTCTCTATTAGTAAAAATACCTGTACATTCCAAAACAACATCTACTTCAAGATCTTTCCATGGAAGATTTGAAGGATCTTTTTCTGCAAAAATTCTAATTTTTTTACCATTAATTACAATGCCCTCGTCATATAACTCAACATTCTTTTCATATACTCCATAAACAGAATCGTATTTAAAAAGATGTGCTAACATATTACTATCTCCTAAATCATTAATAGCGACAACTTCTAAATCATTAGAAAAATTATCCAGCATAATTTTAAGACAGCTTCTTCCTATTCTTCCAAAACCATTTATTACAATTTTTTTTGTCATATTCATTATTTTAACCCCAATAATTCTGTTAACTTTTCACGATTAAAGCCTTGTATCCACTCATCGTTAACAGCGACCACAGGAACAGTCATTTTTCCTGTTTTTTCTATAAGCAAATCTTGTATTTCTTCGCTTTGGGAAGCATCAATCTCCTCAAAATCTACATTGTTTTCCTTTAAAAACTTTTTAAGTGTAAAGCAATAAGGGCAAATCGGTGTTGTGTATATTTTTACTTTTTGTGTCATATTTTTAAGTTATTATAAAATTATCTACTTTTGAAGTTTGCAAATTAATGTCATTAGTTCTTCTCCCTTCAATAATCCAAGCTCTCCATTATTTGCCTCTTTTTCTGAAAAAGACATAGTCTTATCTTTTCCATTTCCATAAATTAATATGGGAACATAATCACATGAATGTTCTTTTAATTGAGACGGGGTTGAATGATCCCCCGTTACAACAATTAATAAATCCTTAATATCCAAAAAAGCTTTTAAATGTTGATCTATTTTCTCTATAAAATTCTTTTTATCTTCAAATCTTCCATCATGAGAACAAACATCAGTTCCCTTAATATGAAGAAAAACAAAATCATATTCTTGAAAAGCTTTTTTAACTGCCTCAAATTTACCTAATAAATTTGTATCTGTATCAGCTGTAAAAGAAGAATTATTTAAAACATCCATTCCAACCATTTTTGCAATACCTTTATAAAGTCCTCCTCCTGCAATACAAGCAGCCCCTAATCCATACCTATCTCTAAAAGGAAATATTGTTCTAATTTTTCCAGCTCCCCTTAAAAGCAAATAATTTGCAGGAAATTCTCTTTTTTTATTAAATTCTAAATTGTTTAAAATATTATATGCCCTATCCAAATATTCATTCAAAACCTCTGCTGTAAATTCTCCCTCGCTTGTCTTGCCCTCTATTTTAAATGGACTTTTTCCTTCTTTTCCCGGATCATTTGAAGTAATTTGAGAAGATAAATTATTACCTCTTAAAACTAAAACAGCTCTATGTCCATTTGATTTTTTAATATCAAACTTAATTCCCTTAATCTCTATCCCCAAAAGCGCTTTTATAAGCTCATCTGTGTCTTTTATTCTTTTAGCTCTCCTATCAGTTATCACCCCATTATCCATGGTTGCAAAATTAACTCTTAAGGCAACATCTCCCTCATATAAAGGCATGTCAATTCCTGCGGCTTCATAAGGTCCTCTTCCTAAAAAATAATCCTTATATCCAAACATTCCTATATGAGTTCCTTCTGATGTGGGATATTTTTCATTAAAAAACTGAAAGGGTTGTACTAATCCTGTTATTCCATTTTCTGCCATATAATCTAAATTAGGTATATTAGCCGCCTCAAGAGGAGTCTTATTTCCTAATTCCTCAATTTGCCTATCTCCTAAACCGTCTAAAATTACAAGAAAAACTTTTTTCATAAATCCTGTTCTATTTTAAGCAGCCTATTATATTTAGAA
>JAQTWS010000004.1 GCA_028689175.1 Minisyncoccota bacterium | reverse complement strand
CAAAATTACCTTATGCTTACACGGATCTAGAACCTTTTATTTCTAGTGAGCAGTTAATTACTCACCACCAAAAGCATCACGCTTCTTATGTAGATGGTGCTAATAAAGTTTTTGAAAAGTTAGAAAACTTTAAAGAAGGCAGGATTGATTTAGACATGAAAGCAATTTCAAAAGAGTTATCCTTTTATATGGGTGGGCACAAATTACATTCTTTATTTTGGAATAATATGGCGCCTGCAAATGCAAAAGAAATACCTAGTGAAATTTTAAAAACCATTGAAAAAGAGTTTGGCAGTTTTGAAAGATTCAAAAAAGAATTTACACAGGCTGCAATTTCTATTGAAGGATCGGGATGGATGGCATTAATCTATGACAAAAATACAAACAGACTTTTATTAATGCAAATAGAAAAGCATAATTTAAATATATACCCTGATTTTGACATCCTTTTAGTTTTAGATTTATGGGAACATGCTTATTATATTGATTACAAGAATGAAAGGAATAAATTTATTGAAGCTTTTTTTAACATAATCAATTGGGAAGAAGTTACCAAAAGATTTAATAGCATTAAAAGTTAATTTAACATATATATTATATGTGTTATACTAATTGATAGTTTTAATAACTATTATTTTTATAATATCAGAGACATGAAAAATACAACCAAAAAGAAAATTCTATTTTTAACTAAGTTTAAATATAAGGGTTCGCGAATAACTCAACCAACATTGTATAACTATATTAAAAACCAAGGGCATGATATTTATCATGTTCATCCAAATGAGGTTAACATTATTTTAAATAAAGATAATGCAAGTATTTTTTATGATGGAATCGATATTTCTAAAATGGATATAGTTATTTCAAGGAATTCAAAAGGCGTTGTCGAAAAAGTAGATCAAATAATAAAAATATTAAAATCGAAAGGAGCCGTTGTTTTTGGACACGAAGAGGAAACTCCTTTTTCGTATAGAAAGTTTGGCAATCATTTTAAATTATTAAACTATTTTCCAAAAACTATTTATTTTTCAAAAAATAATAAAGAAGGAGCTTTAAAACTTTTAAAAGAGGCAAATATAGAGGCTCCATTTATTTTAAAACCGGAGGATGGAAGTAGGGGTGTTGGGATTGCTCTTATTAAAAATAGAGAGGATTTTGAAAAATATTTTAACAATGAAGAAATACATAATTTTTCAGACTTTATAATCCAAGAATATTTAGATGTATTAAACGAGTACAGAGTTTTTGTACTTGGAAAAGAATCTCTTGGTGTTTGTGAAAAAATAGGGAATGGATTAGTGGCTAAAAATTTTGCTCAAGGTGGTAAATTTATATACCTTAGAGATAAAGAAACAGAGTCATTGGCTGAAGAACTTTCTAAAAAGTTAAATCATCACACGCTAGGATTTGATGTTATAAGAACAAAAAATGGTGAGCTTAAGATATTAGAAGTTAATTCATGGGCCAATTTTACAGGGTTTGCAGATGCTTCTAGTATAAACATGGCTGAAAAGATTTTTAATTATTACCTTGATTTTGCTGCTAAGAACAAAGATAAATATAATTTTTAATAATTGTGCAAAAGAAAATTATAATTTTAATACTTATTTTATTTTTTACTTTTTGTTTTTTAAAAATATTTGTTTTTTCTTATAATACAGTAAATACAAACGAGGAATTGAGCGTATTAAATCAAGAGACAAACACTCATCCTTTAGTTGAATCTGCAAGAAACCAAATTGGAATAGTTACGAAATATGATAATCAATATTATAACGGTGGCTATCCGCCTGAGGGTAGAGGAGCTTGCACAGATGTCATTAGAGCTTTAATGGATCAAGGCTATGATTTGAAAAATAAGATCGATAAAGACATGCTTAATTTTCCAGAGGAGTATCCATATAAATCTGACCCAAATATAAATTATCGGCGTGTAGTGAATTTAAAAATATTTTTTGATCGTTATTTTGAAAAGATAGATTTAGAACAAGATTGGCAGCCCGGAGATATTGTAACATATGATCAGATTCCCGGAGGCTTGTGGCATATTGCAATTCTTTCTGATAAAAAGAATAAAGATGGCATTCCCTTGTTGATTCATAATTATGGAAGAGGAGTCATTGAAGATGATTTTTTATTTAAATGGCCAGCAGCCATCACTGGACATTATAGATTAAGAGTGTAATAATTTATTTTAAAAAAGTAAAGATATTATAAATTTATAATAAGTAATAATTTAAAAAAATGAAAAATAAAATAATCTTATTTTTAATATTGGTTTTAGTTGGAGTTGCAATATTTTTTGGATTTAAAAATATTAATAAAATTTCAGATAGTAACGCTTTATCAATAATGGTTGTCTCGATTTTTGAGAAAGATCAAATGTTTAATATAAATGCGGAATATCCGCAATTTAAGTTAGCAAATGATGCTTTTAATAAAAAGATTGAGGAACTTATTAATCAGAAACTTAGTTCTTTTAAGGAAAACGCAAGTCGAAATTGGGAAGCGCTTAGATCAATGCCCGATAGTCCATTTGGAGAATATCCAGCTCCATTTTATTTTGAAGCGGTTTGGAAACCAATACAAACGAACAAAGACTATATTAGTTTTGTAATTAATTTATATTCTTTTGAGGGGGGAGCTCATGGAAATAGTGAAGTCTTTGCTTTTAATTATGACTTAAAGAATAAAAAGGAAGTTACCTTTAAAGATTTTATAGGAAATTCACAAGAAAAATTAAATAAGATTTCCAAGTTAGTAATTGCAGATCTTGAAGGTCAAATTTTAATAACCGAAAGAGATAAAGATGACGAAGAATTAAAAAGCATGATCCGTGAGGGGGCTAGTCCAAAATTTGAAAATTATGAAAACTTTAGTTTTTATAAAAATAAATTAGCAATTTATTTTCAAAAATATCAAGTAGCTCCTGGCGTCTTTGATACTATGGAGGTTAAACTTTATGAAAATCAATTAAAACAAATTGGTATTCCTTATTTTGAATAATCGATTTAAATTAAAAACGGGGATTAGTCCCTGTTTTTTAATTCTTGTGAGTTTTCTAAATAATTAAGTTCTGAGATTTGTTTTTTAATATTTTCCAAAATAGCAGTTAAATGCCCCGGAGTAAATTTAATTGTTCCCGCACATTCATGTCCACCTCCCTCTGTTCCAGCGTGAGTAACATCTTGTTTAATTCTTTCTATGATTTTTGCGATAGGGAGGACTGGTCTTGTTGCCCTTAAGATAATCATATCACTTAAGTAACCCAATGTAATAATAGGCATTTCCTCTCTTCCAGCACTAACCGTATCGTGAATCATTCCAATAACCTTTCCGGGAGTAGGATATTTAAACTTCATAGTATATTTTTCAAGGTCAATATCTGACAAAATAACACCTGAAATATCTCTAGTTCTCAAGTAAGGTAGTGTGCTTTCTAATTGAGTCTTGGTCCCTTTTCTTACTTCTTGATTTAAAATTTTTACAAGTTCTGGATTTTTATAAAGTTCTTCAAACAATCCCTTTCCAGGAGCAAATTTTAGCTGATAAGCAATAAAGTCAATTGCAATTCCAATTTCCTCTAGTTCTTTTTTAGTTCTTTGACTTTTTTCTATATATTGATCAGCTTCTTTAGAATTAGACCTATCAGTAAGAGCTGCTACTGCAGGCATGGCTGGATTATTAAAATCTTTAAAAATCCATTTTGCAAGCTCATAGGCTAACATACCTGCACAAATTTGGCTATCAAAACCTTCAATGTATGGATTTAAATGGAAAGAAAGATAGGGATCAACCAAAGTTTTTTTATTATCAATAATAACTGGATTGTGGTGATCAATTACAATTGATTCAAAGCCAAGTATTTTAAGTGTTTTTAATCCAAATACGTCTTCAGGGGTAGAGCCATTATCCAAAACAATAAAAAGCGGTTTTTTTTGGCCATGTGCTTCTAATGTTTTTTTAGAGAAGCTGACATCTTTTAAAACATCTATAATCTCATAAAAAGGAGCTCTACTCGGGGAACGGTAGAGATTAAATTCTGGATTAAGTCCAATTTTTTTCATAAGCATTCTTGAGGAATGTTCTATGGCAAGCCCAGCATTGATTCCATCAGAATCAGCGTGATGTCTAATAATAAGAGGTTGATTTTCTAGTATGGCTTTTCTTATTCTTTTTGAAATATTAAAGAAGTAAGGTTTCAATTTTTCTAACTTTTCGGATTTAATGCTAAAGTTTGTATTTTGAGGTTCACTGTTTTTGTCTATTAAAGCCTCAAAATCTATATCTGATTTTTTAATACTTTCAAGTTCTATTTGAAGTTTTCCCGCTCTTTCGCTAACTTTTCCTGAAATTTTTACAACATCATCTACATCAAAATTAGAATCTTTACTAACAGCATCCATAACTCCATAGCCATCACTAATAGAGAATATAATCGGGCCAGGAATACTCTTTTTTAAAATCTTAACATCCCCAAAGTATTTATCTCCTGACTGTAGATTAATGATATTTAATTTTTTAAAGTTTTTTTGCATAAATTTACGTTATCACAGAAAAATTCTTAATTCAATTTGTATTTTTAAATTAATCCTGTTAAACTTAAATTAAGTTTCTAGTGATTTGAATTTTAATTTTTTAAATAATATATATAAATATGAGAAAAATAAAGAATGTAATTTTATTGACGTTTTTATTGTTTTTAATAGGTTTAAAGCAAGTTTTTGCAGTTTGTCCAGTTTGTACTGTGGCAGTAGGTGCAGGGGTAGGGTTTTCAAGGTGGCTTCAAATCGATGACCTCATAACAGGCCTTTGGATAGGCGGTTTAATTGTTTCACTTATAATTTGGACATTAAATTTTTTAAAAAATAAAAATATAAATTTTAAAGGTAAAACAATTATTACAATTTTATCGTATTATTTATTAATAATACTTCCATTATACTTTTCAAATATCATAGGGCATCCATTAAACAAATTTGTTTTTGGTATAGATAAACTTTTATTTGGTATCATTTTAGGAAGTATTAGTTTTTATATAGGAGCTAATTATTACGAATATTTAAAAGAGAGAAATAAAGGGCATGCATATTTTCCTTTTCAAAAAGTAGTTATGCCAACAATTCCTTTGATTGTTTTAAGTATCTTCTTTTATTTTTTAACAAAATAAGAATATGAACAATAAAATTAAAAATTTAGATGAATTCATTAAAAAAGTTGATGATATGAAAAAACAAGAAAAAATGGATTTATCTTCTGATCAAGATCTAAGCATTGCCATAATGAATTTGATTAGCATAGAGGAACACTTTTTCTTTACAGGAGCTAAACTCAATAAAACAGAATACTACGACATGATAAAAGATGTAAGAGAAATTAGAAAAGAGCTTCTTAAAAAAATAATTAAAGAATATGAGGGGGAAGTTTGGTGTATTTCTAAACATCTTCTTGCTGCATCAATGAGGTTAATGGAGGTTGGAACAAAGCAACTTGGTATGGGAAAAAAAGAAGAAGCATATGATTTATTTGATAAAGCATACAATCTTTATTCATTATTTTGGGGGCTCAATATGAAGCTTCTCAATGTAGGTGATATTAAAAAAATAGATGACGAAGCTTTGAATAAAAAAGACAAAGAAAAAAAAGGTTTTATGGGAAAACTAGGAGATCTTGTTAAAAAAGCAATTGATTGCTGTATAGAATAATATATCAGTTAAAATAATAAAGTTTGTAAGAAACAAAATTATATAATTCCTATTGTTAAATTATCAATTATATCAATTACACCTGATGTATAAGCAGCAGCATTATAAGCAGCTTTGTACGCTGCATACGTAGGAACATTTCCAGAAAGAGTAACAATTCCATTTTCTACTTTGATATCTACAATTTCTGCATCTATATTTAAATTTCTGTCAATTGCAGAAACTATACTATTTGCAATTTGTTCGTCAACGAAATCTTTAGTAGGAACTATAGATAATTTGTTACTAACTTGATTTACTCCCTTTATATCAAAAACAATATTTTCAGCTCTCATCTTTTTCCAGTAGGTATCCACAGACCCTTCTAGTGTTACAAGCCCTCCATCTACAGAAATTTTAATTTTGGATGAATCAATATAAGGACTCCATGTTAAAATATTTTTTACAGCATCTAAAATTTGGTCATCTATGGGAGTTTCAGTTAAAACTACATTTAGCTCATTATTAACCCCTCTAACTCCTGGGATATGCCATACACTATTTTCGGCACTAAACATTTGTGAACAAGAAGACACCTCTCCTTTTAATTTTACAATACCATCTTCCACTTCTACATTTATTTTTGAATCATCAATTCTTGAATCCCAAAAAAGTTCTTCTTCAATTTTTTGTTTTATTTGCTCGTCTGTTGTCATAATATAAATTTAAATTTATTATGAGCAGCCGACCTATCTGCATAATTTAATAATATCATTAATTTGTACGTTTTGTCAATTTTGTACAATTTGACAATTTGTATAATTTTAATATAAAATAGAGATAAGATTAATTAATAATATTTTTCATGAAAATAGTTAAAGCCACGACAGCAAGAAATAACTTTCAAGATGTCATTGACGAAGTACATTATAATAAGAAACCAATTATAATTACTAAAAGAAATAAACCTTGGGCAATAATTACTGCGCTGCCCGAGGAGGATAATAAAAAATGAATATTATAATAAACACCATCATATTAATATTGTCAGTTTTGGGAGCATCTTATATTCTTCCTGGAATCAAGGTTACGAGCCTAGGAACGATTATAGCAATATCTTTTGTGATAGGTTTATTAAACATATTCGTGAAACCAATTTTTATAATATTAACATTACCTATTAATATATTAACTTTTGGTCTTTTTACATTTGTAATTAATGCAGCAATTATTATGATTGCCGCATTTTTAACTGAAGGTTTTTCTGTAGATAACTTTTTGGGGGCTCTTTTATTTAGTATAATTATTTCTATAATTGCATATATCTTAGAAAAGATTTTTAAATAATTATTGACAAATTATAATTATGGGTATATACTCAAAATAGGGTCATGAATATTTATTACCTAAAGGTCATTTTTATAACAAACCTAATAGTCTATATTAATTACAATAATTAAATAGATTTTAAAAATATGCCAAGATTTGATGGAACAGGCCCTTGGGGGGGAATTGGCAAAGGCTTAGGTCCTTGCGGATTTCAAAGAGGATTTGGATGTGGTTATAGAAGAATATCAAGAAAAGATGAATCACAAATGTTAAAGGAATATATAGAAGATTTGAAAGAAGAAATTAGAGAGACTGAGGAATATTTAAAAGATTTAGAGGGCTAGATTAAAGTATGCGCCCATTTAAAAGGGCGCATATCTATATTTAAAATGAGACCAAGAATGTTAAGGAGGATTAGATTTAATCCTCATGTAAAATATTTTAAACCAAGAGGAATTCCACTTAAGGATTTACTCGAGGTAGAATTGACTACTGAGGAAGTAGAAGCTTTGCGTTTAAAAAATATTAAGAATTTAAATCAAGTTGAGTGTGCTAAAAAAATGAACACATCTCAAAGTACATTTCAAAGAATTTTATCTTCAGCCTATAAAAAAGTAAGTGAGGCTATCATAGAAGGAAAATCTATTAAAATTAAAGATTAATAAAATATAATAAAAATATGAAATTAGAAAACAAAGTAGCAATAGTAACTGGTGCATCTTCTGGACTAGGGCTATCTATTGCAGATAAATTTTTAAAAGAAGGAGCAAAAGTGGTTTTTTCAGACATAAATGTGGAAAAAGGGGAGGAAATTGTTTCTCAAAAGAAAAATGCTATTTTTATAAAATGTAATGTTACAAGATCAGAAGAGATTAATGATCTTATAGAAAAAACTATTGAAAAATTTGGGAAATTAGATATTTTTGTTAATAATGCCGGAACTGCGGCTATGGCAGGTGTGGATTCTATGAGTGATGAAGATTGGAAAAAAGTAATAGATGTAAATCTAACAGGCGTTTTTTATGGTGTAAGGGCTGCTACAAAATATATGAAAAATAATAATATTAAAGGGTCAATAATTAATATGTCTTCCATATTGGGAATTAATGGTTTTAATGGCTCAGTCTCTTATTGCGCTGCAAAGGGTGGGGTTAATCAAATAACAAGAACAGCTGCTATAGAACTTGCGCCATTAGGAATAAGGATCAATGCCGTTGCTCCTGGTTTTATTCAAACAGAGATGACAAAAGGAATGTTACAAGATGAAGCTTGTAGAAAATTTTTAGAAGCATCTACGCCATTAGGATACATTGGGGAGCCCGAAGATATAGCCAATGCTGCACTTTATTTAGCTTCAGATGATGCAAAATATGTAACAGGAAGTATTCTTTATGTTGATGGTGGTTGGACTGCGAGATAAAACTTTGAATATTTTACATACATTTGGTGGATAATTAATAAGATGCTTTTTTTATAAAATTATGATAATATCTATGCATGATTGAAATATTTTTTAAAGACATAAAAAGCAAGAAAATACAAAGATTAGAAAAAGTTAAAAGTGGTGCATGGATAAATATTGAAAATGCAACTACGGATGATTTACTTTTTGTTAAGAATATTACAAAACTAAATTATAGTGATTTAGAGGATGTTTTAGATGTCCATGAACTTCCTCGTATCGAAAGAAAAAACGATGCGGTAATTTTATTTGTTCGCGATGCTCAATTTTTTGATGAAGATGTTTCTACAACTCCCTTAACAATAATTATAACGAGGAAATATATTATTACAATTTCCATTTCAAAAAGTGATCTTATAAGATTTTTAATCGATAATGGATTTGATTTTTCTACAACACAAAGAAGTAAGTTTTTAATATATGTTTTACTTAATATATCTAAAAACTTTACCAAGGCTGTTAAGAATATAAATAATAATATAGAGTATCAAAAAGATAAATTAGAAAAAATCACAAATGCAGATATTTTAAAATTAATAGAGAATGAGGAGATCTTAAGTGATTATGTTTTTGCATTAGATCCTATGAAAATTGTGTTCGAAGCTATTGAAACTGGTAAATATATTCCTATTTATAGTTATGATGAGGATTTAATAGAAGACATGATTATTAGCATCAGACAATCTGTAGGAATTTGCTCTACAAATTTAAAAAGTATTAAAAGTTTAAGACAATCTTATCAAATTATTTTTACAAATAACTTAAACAGAACTATAAAACTATTAACTTCTATTACAGTTTTTTTAACAATACCAACTATGATAGCAAGTTTTTTTGGAATGAATGTTTTGATTCCTCTAGAAAATGAGCCTCTAGGTTTTATATACATACTAATTGTTTCTTTTGTAATTTCAATTGCTTTTTTTGTATTTTTTATAAATAAAAAGTTCTAAATTAAGTATATTGCAATAAAATGAGAGATTGTTCCTAAAAGTACGAATATATGAAATAATTCGTGAAAACCAAAGCTTTTAAAAAGGTTTGGTTTTTTTATTGCATAGATCACAGCTCCGATTGTATAAAAAAGGCCACCAATAAATATCCATAATAATATATCAAGATAAAATCTCATTGGATAAATCATCAAAACAGCAATCCATCCCATTAAAACATAAAGTCCTGTTGCTGCCCATCTTGGAAAATGTTTCCAAAAAGAATTAAAAAACATAGCCGCGGTTCCCGCAATAGCCAAAATCCACACAACGATTAAAATTATTAAACCTAAAATATTATCAACAACTAAAATACAAAAGGGGGTAAATGTTCCAGCTATTAATAGATATATGGAGGCATGATCTATTTTTCTTAAAATACTTATTTCTGAGGCTGGTTTCCCGAATAAGTGATAAATTGTACTTGATGTATATAATACAAACGCTGTTATTCCAAAAAAAAGGAAGCAGATTATTTCTTCTGTATTTTTAGCATTAATTAAAAGAAAAAAAGTTGCTACAATAGTTAATATGGCTCCTATTAAATGAGAAAAACCTGATACAGGATCCTTTATTTTTATCATGATAATATTATAGCACAAAAATTTAAAAAGCTAGAATGATTATCTAGCCTTTCTACTTGCTTTTATTCTTTCAGTTTCAGTTAAATATTTTTTTCTTAAGCGTATACTTGTTGGAGTAATTTCTAAATATTCATCATCTTTCATAATACTCATACCTCTTTCTAATGTTAGTTCCATAGGGGGAATTAGTAAAATAGCTTCATCAGATCCCGATGCTCTCATATTGGTTAGTTCTTTTCCTTTTATTGGATTTACAGTAAGATCAATTCCTTTTGAAACATTTCCAATAACCATACCTTCGTAAACTTGAGTAGCTGGATGTATATAAAGAGAACCCCTTTCTTGAAGATTCCACAAAGAAAAGCCAAGCGCCTTCCCAGTTGACATAGAAATCATCGATCCAAATTTATTTTTTTCAATTTTTCCAACATGTGGTCTAAAACCTATTACTCTCGAATAAAATATCCCTTCGCCTCTTGTGTCAATTATGAATTCATTTTTATAACCTAAAAGACCCCTTGTAGGTATTTCAAAAATAATTTTTGAATGATTGTTTTCTGTCACAATAGAAGTCATGATTCCAGCACGCTTAGATAATTTTTCAATTATAGTTCCTGAATTTTCTTCATTCACAATTATGGTAACTTCCTCAAATGGTTCATATTTAACCCCATCCTCTTCTTTGATAATTACTGTTGGTTCTGATATTTGAAGCTCGTATCCCTCGCGTCGCATATTTTCTATCAGGATGGCGATATGCATCTCTCCTCTTCCACAAACTTTATAATATTCAGGAGAAGAAAAATCTATTTTTAATCCTACATTAATTTCAAGTTCTTTTTCAAGCCTTTCTTTTAATTGTCTATTTGTTACAAATTTTCCTTCACGTCCTGCGAAAGGAGAATTATTAACAAGAAAATTTAAAGAAATTGTTGGTTCATCAATATCAATGGAGGGAAGTTTTTCTTGCTCTTCATTTTCACAAATCGTTTCTCCAATATATATATCAGGCAAGCCAGCAATCATAACAATATCTCCAGTAGTCGCTTCTTTTACTTCTTTTCTTAAAAGTCCTTCAAAGGTGAATAGTTTTGAAATTTTGCCTTTATAACTCTCATTTTTATTATTTTTTAAAATAACGTTCATGCCATCCTTAATTGCTCCTTCGTATATCCTACATATAGCTAAACGTCCCAAAAAGTTATCATAGGCAAGGTTAAATGGTTGAGCCAATAAAGGTTTTTCGCTTTTATTTAAATCAGACGCTAATAACACTTGCTCTAAAATAGTATCTAAAAGAGGAGTTAAGTCTTTGGAGTCATCTTCTATATTTTTTTTAGCAATCCCATCTCTCGAAATCGAATAAAGAGTTGTAAAATCGAGTTGTTCATCATTAGCTCCTAAATCCAAAAAAAGTTCGTATATCATTTCTTTTACTTCCTCTATTCTTGCAGCCGGCTTGTCTATTTTATTAATAACAACTATTGGTTTTAATCCAAGCATAAGAGATTTTCTTAAAACAGATTTTGTCTGAGGCATTGGTCCTTCTTGCGCATCTACAAGTAAAATAACAGAATCGATAGAACGTAAAACACGCTCAACTTCCGAACCAAAATCAGCATGGCCAGGTGTGTCCACAATATTTATTTTAGTTCCTTTATAGTACACAGAAGTATTTTTAGAATAAATAGTAATACCTCTTTCTTGTTCTATTTTATCATTATCCATGCTCACACCCTCCTCAGCCATTCCGCATTGACGCATAAGAGCATCTGTTAATGTAGTTTTGCCGTGGTCTACGTGAGCAATAATTGCTATGTTTCTTATTTCCATATTTTATAAAATTAAACCCGCCCATAAGAGCGGAATAGTATATTAATACTATGTTTTTTGAACATAGTCAATAGTTTTGTTAAAAAATTTGACATTGACTTTTATAAATTTTATAATTTGAGATATTACATGATGTTATTATAAATAATTTTTAAGTTTAATATAATTAATAATTATGATTAAGAAAGACAAGACATATTCAGAAATCAAACTTAAATATCATATAAAAGCAAAAAAGAAGATTAGATATGATTTGCAATGTTCGTCTTGTAAGAAAAGAAATATTACTTTAGGTTCTCGATGTATAGATAGAAAGGGTAAAATCAATTATTTTTGTGAAGATTGCACAATTTATTTTTACAAGCAAGATAATAAATTTAGAACTTTAAAGGCGGCGGCCTCAAGAAGAAGAAGGATTTTTGATGTTGCATATTTGTTTGAGGAAATACTAATGGATAAATATACAAAGAATAAGAATTATAACTCTGTAAATGATCTATCCGGGGAAGAGTTTCAACGATTTTTAAATACAGCACATGACTTATATAATACCTTATTTACAAAGGAAGAAAAGGTAGCACTAGAAGAAGTAATTGAACAAAAGGATATAGAAAAGAAAATATCTAAAAAATTGAAAGGTATAGAATTTTAAAAACATTGTTTAAATCATTTTATTGATATAAGGTTAAAAATAACATGAACGAAGTTGATTTTTCAAAAAAATTATTAGTTTCAATTACGGGAAAAAAAGAAAAAGATTGGAAAGAAAAGTTAGAAGAAATAAATATGCTTGGAATAAAGGAGGTTGCGTTATTTTTGGAATTATATACAAAAAAACAAAGACAAAAAATATATAATGCACTTTTAAATTCTAATATAAAAAGCATTCCATTAGTTCACATTCGCCACGACATGGATAAAGATGAATTAAAATTTCTAAAAAATATATACAAAACAAAATACTTTACTATTCATGAAATAAATTTTCAACAAAATGATATTTTAAAATGGAATGGATTTTATAAAAATCTATGTTTAGAAATGAATTTTGATAATTTTGTTTCTAAAAAAATAAAAGTAGAAAAAATAGATGGTTTTTGTGTAGATCTGGCACACTTCAAGGTTGGCATGGAAATGTTAAATAAGGATTTTGAATATGTATATAAAAATAAAAAATTTAAAAAATACTTTGATTGTAATCATTTGAATGGTTGGTGTCCAAAAACAAATCTTGATATGCACAAAATTTACAATTTGAATGATTTTGATTATCTAGAAACTTTGCCAAAATTTGTTTTTGGAAAAATTGTAGCGCTAGAAGTATTTAACTCTATAAATGATCAGTTAGAATTTAAAAAATATTTAATCAATTTATTAAACAAAAAATTTAAATAAAAAATTATTAGGTTTTAATAGATATATTTTCACAATAATATAAAAAATGAGAGATTATTGCCACTATTTAATTTATAAATAGTTATCTCTCTTGGCTATTTTCAGCTATTCACTAGGAATGCCATTCTTTTAGAAATAAATTCTACTTCCTTCAGTTTGTTGGTGGGTATCCATGCGAGGTTGCCATTTTTGAGCAATTCTTCATATTTTTCGGTTTTTTCCACCATGTCCCATGATACCTCTAGAGAAAATGCGAGATCGATGAGCTCTCCTTTTATAATGGTCCATGCTGGTCTCAGCATTACAGGTGTTTCAAGTCTATCAACAAGAAGTTTGAGTCCGGTTTCTTCCTCCAATTCTCTTTTCGCTGCTGCGAGAGGGGCTGAGTCGTACTCAGAACCAAAGTCTTGGATGTCAACAGCCCCTCCTGGGAGTTCTTTCTTTCCGGAAAGATTTTTCCCATAAAGAGAACCTTTTTCAGTTCTTGTTCGAACAAGGATCTTGTCCTTTTTTCGAACAAGAACGAATATTCCGATCCCGGTAGCAACCGCCCCGGGTACCTCTCTTCTTATTCTCTCTTCAGAGTTCTGAATGATTTTCTCTATATTTATTTCCATTTCCACACCTCGGTGGTAACTAAATTGTAACACTTTTTACAATTATGTCAAGTGTTGGAGGCTGCATCCTACTCCGAAGTGCGAATAATTAAATCGTGTGTAATACAAAATGAGCATGAAATTAATCATGCCCATTTTGAGTGCCATCTTTTATCATTTAATCACACAATTGTCATAAGTATCTACATCGTTTTCTTGAACACAGGCAGTAGTATATCCTTTATTCCAAAAACAAAAGCTCATCCTTATTTGCATAGCGTGCCCCAGACGCTGAAATAGCTCGCATTTGTCCTAAACAAAAACTTAAAGCAATGTGTTCCCACATAAATAATAATTGCCAATATTAACGAATAACGACTACTTTGATTCCAATTCAATCTTCGTATCTTTCGTTATTAAACATTATACAAAACATTATGTATTTTTATCAAGGATTGTTCTTTTTTTCAAAAAGCGTATAATTTATTTTTGTGTGATTTTTCTATGCCTTTTAAAAAAATTATCATTTTAATAATTGTTTGTTTTGGATTTTTTTATTTTCTCAATGAAGAAAAGGGCTCTTTATTTAACATGATTTTTAAAGATAATAACGCTTCCTTAGAGGAAAAAGTTAATAAAAAAATTAGATTATATAACAGTCATCCTTCTGGAGAGCCTTTGCCGCTAAAAAAAGATACTAAATTGTTGTCCAAATCAAACGGAGTTATATACAAATTAGTAGATCCAATAATTGTGCCTGGTATCAAAGATGGCAATCCTGGATATATAGATGTTGATGTGGAGGCTACAAAAAAAGAATTAAAAGAATTAGATAACGAAGAGTCAGTTATTACAATTCCAGGATTAAATTCTACTGATTATTTTGAAACAACTTGGGGTGAATTAATTAATAATAAAAAGTTAAAAGAAGAAGTTCAAAAAACGGAAACTTTGGTTAGTGGGATTATAGAAAGAGATACCATTTGGGAACTCAAAAATAGTCCATATATAGTTGTTGGAA
>JAQTWS010000070.1 GCA_028689175.1 Minisyncoccota bacterium | reverse complement strand
ATTTGAAAAATTTAACGTTTTAAATAAAGCTACAAATATTAGAATAACAAAAGAGAATAAAAATAATACTTTTTTCGTAAAAATAGGATGAATAAATTTTCTATTAATAATTCTATAAAATCCTTCAAGCAAGATTAAAATCAAGGGCAAAAATGTTAAAAAATCAAATGCAAAAAGAAATAAAGAAAATATCTTCAAAAAATATAAAGGATTTATAAAAACACTTCTACCTCTTTTTGTTCTAAAATAATCTTTAAATCTTCCTATATGATAATTTTTAAGCTGCCATAAATAAATCCAAAATAAGGAATTTTTAACTTGAGATACAAACCATAAAATAATTATAGAAATAGTTATAATCATACTTCTTTTTTTGTAAACTCTATGATTAATTTAGATAATTCTTTTGGCTTTTTTAAGTGAGGAGAATGCCCAACATCTTTAATTATAGATAACTCTGCCCCATCGATCATATCTTTAATTGTATAGGCGTCTTCAAGTGGTGTTATTTCATCCTTGTCGCCCCAAACAACAAGTGTTGGTTTTTTAATGTATGTAGCAAATGCTCTTAAATCCTCAGCAAATACTTTTTTAAATGTTTCCTTCATTATATCGTTCGCGGAAAAATAATCATGTGTACCTGCCAATTTATAAACAAGGGGTCTTAATTTAGACTTTATTAATTCATTATTCTTAAAAGGCTTCATAATTTTAGCGCCCATTTTTGCAATTATTTGCCTTGTGCCCAATCTTTCTTTTGCCCTAACAACAGCAGCATCACATAAAATTAACTTTTGAATAATTCTTGGATTTTTTGCTGTTATCTTTGTTGACAGTCCCCCTCCAAAAGAATGTCCCAAAAGAATAAATTCATCTATTTTTAAAGCATTTAAAAAATCTAAAATAAAACAAATATATTTATTAATATTCCAAGCCTGTTTTGGGTCATCACTTTCTCCAAAACCCGGCAAATCAGGGCAAATCACCATATAATTATTGTTTGAAAGAAATTCTATGACCTGCTCCCAAGATTTAGATGAACCTCCCCATCCATGCAATATTACTATAGTTTCCCCTTTCCCCTTTTGCTTATAATTAATTTTTAATCCTTGTATATTAATTTCTTTATTCATTTTTAGGCTTTATTTCTTTGAAATTTAAATATTTATGTAAAGCTTTAGGAATTTTAATTGAGCCATCTTTTTCTTGATGATTTTCAAGAATAGAAATCAATATTCTTGGAGTTGCAATCAAAGTATTGTTTAAGGAATGAGCATATTTTATTTCGCCTTGCTCGTCTTTATATCTAATATTTAATCTTCTTGTTTGAAAGTCGTAAAAATATGATGCAGAATGGGTTTCTCTGTATTTATTTTGGGAAGGAACCCATGCTTCTAAATCATATTTTTTAACTTGTCCTAAACCGAGGTCTCCAGTACAGTTAAGAACTCGTCTGTAAGGAAGCTCTAACGCCTCTAAAACTTCTTCGGCATTTCTTGTAATTTCCTCATGTAATCTCTCTGTTTCTTCCTCGCTATTTTTACATAAAATAACCTGTTCTAATTTAAAAAATTCGTGAACTCTTAAAATTCCCTTAACATCCTTTCCATAGCTTCCAATTTCTGTTCTAAAACATGGAGAAAAACCAACATACTTTATTGGAAAATTATCTATTGGCAACATTTCTCCTGAATGATAATTCATAATAGCTACCTCTGATGTTCCTGCTAGATACATTTCGTCAGATGTTTCATATACATCCTCTTTTGCCTGAGGTAAATAACCTGTCCCAATTAATGCAGATTCTTTTACAAGTGAAGGTGCTATCATTGGTACAAATCCTTTTGATATAACTTTTTCTAAAGCAAAGCTCCAGATGGCAAAACATAACTGCATAGCTTCATTTTTAAGAAAATAACCTCTAAAACCAGCCACTTTTACTCCCCTATCAAAATCAACTATATCTAAATTTTTTGCTAATTCAACATGGTCCTTAATAGGAAAATCAAATTGACGAATATTACCCCATGTTTTAACTTCTAAATTATCAGCATCTGAAGAACCTTCCGGAACTGAAACGTGAGGAATATTAGGAACCAAAAGCATTAATCGTTGAAATTCCTTTTCGACATCTTGAAGTTCCTTTTCTTCATTACTACCAAGCTTTTTCATCTCCTCAATAATTTTTTGTTTTTCGTCTAAAGAAGCCTTTTTTATTTTTTCATTTGCTTCATTCTTAAGTCTCCTTGTTTTTTCAACGCTTTGTGTTAATTCAGATCTTTTTTTATCAACCTCTATTAACCTATCTATAATTTCTGAGTTAATCTGCTTTTTTTTGCAAGCATCTTTAATTAATTCAGTATTTTGTCTAATAAATTTAATATCTAACATGTTCTTATATTTATCTTTTATGTTTTAAACTATATCATAAATTGATTTAAAAAAAAAGATGAACAAGTTCATCTAATATAAGCGAAGCAGCGAGAATTAGCTATCCCATTTCTATAAAGCAAATCATTTACATTTTTCGGCACTATCTTAATTTCTTTTGGTGGAACAATATTATCTTGCTTGTATGTATAAAATATTTTAAAAAGTACATCGATCTGAGCATTACTTAACATAAATAATTCATTCTTTAGGGCAAGTTTTTCGTTTTTATAATTTCTCAATATAATTTTATAATCGTCAATAAAATTTTTAATAAACGCAACTTTTTCACAAATAGTAAGTTTCCCCGCCATGTCAATCTCCTCCATGAATTATATATTATAAAAAATATATTGCAAGTATTGCCAATATATGGTATATAAAATTATCCAGCCGAAGTGGTGAAATTGGCAAACACGCAGCACTCAAAATGCTGTGGGAGCAATCCCTTGTGGGTTCAAATCCCACCTTCGGCACAAAGAATAAGTTTCGTTCCCTCAAGTTTATATCTTGATATTTGCGAAGAATCGTATTCAAGAACAATAATTCCATCTTGAATTGAAATATTATCTATTTCTTTTTCTAAAATTATACCTGTCCAATAGATTGGAACTTCTTGGTAATTTAAAATAATAGCAAGTTCTTGACTTCCTTGTTTAAGATAAATAATAACGGCTGCGTCAAGATTTTCATCATTATCAAGGTATCCCAAAGCGTATTTATCTATATAAACCTCGTTATTAAAACTGCCATTTTCTAGTTTAATATACTTATCATATGTAATAATTTTATATGTAGTATTTTTGATATTCTTTTCTGTAAGTTCATTTGAATCACAAGCCACATCTTTTTCAATACTCACACCTGATGCAAAAGCCGCGCATGTATTTTTATGTGTCTTTCCATCACTTCCGCACACTGGTTTAAATTCATTTGTACAAATTACCTCTTGATCATTATCGTTAGTTGTTATTTTTTTTTCATTATTAAAATAAAAATTCAACAATCCTAAAATTGCAATAATAACAATAAAAGATATTAATATTATTTTTTTAATCATATTTTATTAATAAGTTATCATATAAAATCAGGAAAGGCAAAGAAATTAATAAAAAAGGATGATTAGATACATCCTTTTTAAAAAGATATGCTTGTTTTACAA
>JAQTWS010000069.1 GCA_028689175.1 Minisyncoccota bacterium | reverse complement strand
TTCAATGAGTAAAATATTGACAAAAATATACAAATATTCACTAATATAATTTTGCTTGACAAAATTTATACAAGATTTATACTTATAATGTAGGTTTAAAAAATTGATAAATTATTAATTTAACATAATAAAACTATGAATTTTGAAGATTTTGAAGAATTAGATCAAGATCTTTTCGAAGACGGTTTCGAATACGACGAAGAAGTTGACGAAATCGAATTTGATGAAGAATTCTAATTATTAATTAAAAATAGAAAAATGAATAAAAAAGTATCAACCGTTGTTTTATCCCTAGTTGTAATAGCTTTGATAGCATTCGCAGCTATAAATTATAAGCAAAGTCAGTCAGCATCCTGTCCTTCAAAAGAAGAAGCTGTAAATAAAGCCCTAGAATACATTAATACGAATTTAGTAGATGAAAGTGCAAATGTGTCATTAGCACAAATATATGATGACAAGGACGCTCCTTACTACAAATTTCAAGTTAGTGTAATGGGTAATTTATATGATTTCATTGTTACAACCGATGGTACAAGATTGTTTACAGACACTGGATTCGATTTAGATAAAAAGTTGGATGAAAAAGTTGATGGTAACTTTTTATTCAAAGAAAATGCCGAAATAATCAAAGAAGACGGCAAGCCGGTAGTATTTTTATTTACCTCTTCAGGTTGCCCTCATTGTGCATGGGAAAAACCTATAATTGAGGAGGTTATAGATCAATTTGGAGATAGCGTAATCTTTAAATTAAGAGAAGATACTGCAGAAGACCAAGAAGTCTATAGTCAATTTGGAAAAGGCGGCGTTCCTTTAATTGTTCTTGGAGGAAAATATTACAGAGAAGGATCTGGAGCAAATTTAGGAGAAGAAACGGAGAAAGAATATTTAACTAAATATATTTGCGAATTAACAGAAGGCATGCCAGAAAATATTTGCCAATAAAATTTTATTATTATAACAAAAAATGGATACCCAACGGTATCCATTTTTATTTGCAAATCTTATTTTAATTCAATAGTTGCACCAGCTTCTTCAAACTTTTTCTTCATCTCTTCAGCTTCTTCTTTCTTTACATTTTCTTTAATAACTGCTGGAGCTGTTGCTGCACCATCTACTAAATCTTTCGCTTCTTTTAAACCAATTTGAAGAATATCTCTTACTGTCTTAATTACTTCTATTTTTTTATCACCAATGCTTGATAAAACAACATTAAATTCAGACTTAACTTCTGCGGCTGCTGCTTCTCCTCCTGTTGCTGGAGCTGCAACTCCGGCTACTATCTGAGGTGCTGCTGAAACACCGAACTTGTCTTCTAAAATTTTAACCAATTCTGATAAATCTAATACAGACATTGATTCAATTTCTTCTACTATTTTTTTAAATTTTGTAGGAATTTCTACAGTTTTATTTTCTTCTGCCATATTTATTTATAATTTAACTTATTATTGTTTTCTATCTCTAATTTGAGATAAAACTTGAACAAATTGAGACAATGTGCCTGAAAGAACATATGCAAAATTTGATATAGGAGCATTTAATGTTCCTATCAATCCTCCTAAAAGCTGTTCTCTTGAAGGAAGTTCTGCTATTTTAACAATATCAGATACTCCATAGAAGTTTCCTTCTAACAATCCTCCTAGTATCTTTACTGTTTCATGAGTTTTTGAAAACTCATAAACATTCTTAGATGAAGAAACTTCGTCCTCGTAACCAAACACTACACCAACCTGTCCTCCTAAGTCCCTAATATTAAGATCCATTTTCTTTTCTTCAAAAGCACGGTTGATTAATGTTTTTTTTGCAATTTTAAGCTCATTTCCTGACTGTCTTAATCCTTTACGGAGCAAAGATAAATCTTTTACGCTTGTTCCTGCGTAATCAATAAAAACAACTGATTTTTGTTTATCAATTTTTTCACCGAGCTCCTTAATTATTTCTTGTTTTTTTTCTTTTGTTATTGCCATAAAACCTTTTTTATATTAAAAAATCTGTGCGACCACAGACAAAGAAAAATAAATAATGTGTATATTCATCCTCGAATAGGTCTTACTTATTTTGCCTATTGTCTGCAGATATATTTAAATTATACATAATAGATTTAAAAAGTCAATATTTAGCTAGCATTTTTAATCTTTTATTGTATTAAATGCTTCCATTGTTTAATAAAGAAGACAAGCCTAATAAATACTCCTTTTTAATGTTTTGCGCAGAAAAAACATTGTTATATACTTTCACATCATCTATCTTTCCTTTGTATGCATAATTTACTAAATCGTACTGCCCTATTTTAAAAGTCTGATCCCATTCTGCATCAATAATACTACGAGGGACCCCTGACAAAACACCATTTATATACCATCTTTCTTCAGATCCGTTGCACCAGTAAACAACATGTGTCCATTTTTGATTTGGAACAGCGCCTGTTTGAGAATGAAAATTTCCATTTTGTTGAGAAAGCATTGTTCCGTCAGAACAAATTAACAATCGATGCGTATTATTATATCCAACAATCGTTCTATAGGTATTAGTGTGTTCCGAATAAACCCAGGCTGATAGAACAAAAGAAGTTCCCATTTTTAAAGATGGTATTGCTGAAACCTGAACATAATTATTATAGCTACCATCAAATTGTAGACATTTTCCAGAAACACACTTATCTTTTGTTAATATTATCGGTGCGTGCCCAGTAATATCGCCATTATTACTTCCCCACACATCTTTAACATCATCGTTTGTTGCACTTCCTGAAATTGTTGAGCCGGTATCAAAACTCCATCTTGACACCATACTATCAGCTAAATTGTTTTGAACACTTTCTTCAAATACTTTTACTTTAGCTATATTAGCTTTATCAATTGAAGAAGTAGTAGAGATCATGATAACTCCTGCAAGTATTCCTATGATTACAATAACAACAAGAAGTTCTATTAAAGTAAAGGATTTTTGTTTATTCATATATATCTATTCTTTTTTATTAAATACATTTAAAATATTCTCACAAAACTCTTTTATAGCAAAAGGTCCATTTGCAGTGATAATATTTCCATCAATAACTGATTTTTGATCAATATATATCCCCCCTTCTTTTTCTAATTCTTTAATTGCACTTTTATCGAAATCGCTACTCCAAACAGTTGCTTTTTTACCTTTTAATGCTCTGGCATGAGCTAGTACAAGAGGAGCTATGCAAATAGCTGCTATTACCTTATTTTCATTATTAGCATTGTTAATTATATCATATGATATTTTATTGTCCAAATACTTTATTGCTCCCTGCCCTCCCACAAATAAAAGAGAATCAAAATCAGCAACATTAAGCTCATCTAATGTTTTATTAACTTTTATTTCTCCTCCGAATCTTCCAACAGCTATTCCTTTTTCATTTGAAAAAATAGTAATATTAAATCCTTGTTTTTCAAGAATATCTTTTGTTTCAAAACACTCTTCATCCCTAAATTCCCTTGCCGTTATTATCATCGCTATTTTCTTTTTTCGATTGATTTTGTTCATTGTTTTGTTTTTTTAAAAAAGCACTTCCTAAAATAAAACCTCCTAATGTTAAAGAAAGTATTAAGATTATTAATGCATTTGTATG
>JAQTWS010000003.1 GCA_028689175.1 Minisyncoccota bacterium | reverse complement strand
AAAAATAATTTTCATTCCTCCAAAATTAATTAGTATAGTTATTTAATTTTATGTGCGGAATCATTGGTTATATAGGTAAAAAACAAGCTTACCCAATTATTATTAATGGGTTAAAAAAATTAGAATACAGAGGATATGATTCTTATGGAATATGTATTTTAAATAATGATAATGTTTTTTTAAAAAAGAAAGTTGGCAGAATTTCAAATGAAAATGGAGAGAATTTACGTGATGGTAATTTAGGAATTGGACATAGTCGTTGGGCCACTACGGGAGGAGTATGCGAAAAGAATGCTCATCCTCATGAGTATAATGGATTTTACGTTGTTCATAATGGAATAGTTGAGAATTATAAAGAACTTAAGGAAGATTTGATTAAAAAAGGTCATAAGTTTAATTCTGATACAGACACAGAAGTTATTGCTCATTTGATATCAGAAGAATTTAAAGACAATTTAGAGGATGCCGTAAGAAAAGCTTTAAAAAAAATAATTGGAAGCTATGGAGTTGCGATAGTTTCTCCAAAAGATAAAGATAAAATTGTTATAGCTAAAATGTCTTCGCCTATTATTATTGGTATATGCAAAGATGGGCACATTGTTGCATCAGATCCTTCTGCTGTAATTGATTTCACAAAGCAAATTGTAACTTTGGATGATGGCGAAATAGCAGTTTTAAAAAAAGACGGCTATATGATTTTAAAAGAAAAAAAGATTGAGATAATAGATTGGGAAAGTGATGCGGTAAGCAAGGGGGAGTATGAGCATTTTATGCTTAAAGAAATTATGGAAGAGCCTAATGTTATAGAAAATGCGACACAGGGAAGATTGCTCGAAGATAATGTTAAATTAGGAGGATTAGAAACATCAAAAGAGAGGCTAGAAAAAACTAATAAAATATATTTAGTTGGATGCGGAACGGGGTATCATGCGGCTAAAACAGGAGAATATTTGATGGAAGAAATTGCAGGAATAGACGCAGAAGCTCATATGGCATCAGAAATTCGTTATAGGAATGTTAGGCTAGGCCCTAATTATGCCGCCATATTTGTTTCTCAATCCGGAGAAACAGCTGATAATTTAGCATGCCTTAAAAGAATGAAGGAGGTAGGGGTTTTACCATTAGGAGTTACTAATGTTATTGGATCTACTCAAACAAGAGAAACAGAGGGGGGCGTTTATACAAGATGCGGACCAGAAATTGCCGTTGCTTCAACCAAAGCTTTTATAGGACAATTAACAGTACTAACAATGATATCTATATTTTTGGGCAGGCAAAGAAATTTAAGCAAGGAAAGAGCAAAAGAAATTATTTCAGAATTAAAAGAATTGCCAAGAAAGGGAAGTTTAATTTTAGATAACCATAAACAAATACAAGAACTTGCAAAAAAATATTCTCAGTTTAAAAACTTTTGGTTTATTGGAAGAAAGTTTAACTATCCTATCGCAATGGAAGGAGCTTTAAAATTAAAGGAGATCTCATATGTTCATGCCGAAGGCACTCCTGGGGGAGAATTAAAACACGGGCCTCTTGCTTTAATAGATGAAAATTGTCCCACTATTGCTATTTGCACAAAAGATTCTGTTTATGATAAAATGATTTCGAATATTGAAGAGGTGAAAGCAAGAAATGGGAAAGTGATTGCTATTGCAACAGAAGGAGATGGTAAAATAAAGGATATTGTTGACGATGTTATATATATACCTGAGACATTAGAATGCCTAACCCCGCTTTTATCAACCATACCTCTTCACCTATTTGCTTATTATTTTGCACTATCTCTTAATAGAGACATTGATAAACCTAGGAATTTAGCTAAAAGTGTAACCGTTGAATAAAAAAAGATTAAGTTATTTCCTTAATCCGTATATTTGAACCTCTAATGCTTATAATGTTTTTTTTGGGAAAAGCATTCGCGCAATCGAGTGCATCCTTTCTACTTTTTACATAATAAAAAGTATTGCATAAACCTTTTATAAGAGGCTCGCTGCCGATGCAGATTTTATAATGCATTTTATTAAAAGAAAACATATTTATATCAAAAAGAATTTTATTAAATATTGCTTGCCTTTCAGGCTCTTCAAAAATCATTTTCCAATATTTATTCCAATCAATAATTATTTTTCCATTTGTTTTGCTTAAGAAATTTTTAGCTTCGTGGTTTTTGAATGTTTCATTCCATTCTTCCTCTGCACATTTGGGGCAGATGAAAGATTGTTTTGCAAGCGTTACATCAAAGCCATGGTTAGATAAAAAACTGAATTCTAAGGCATCATTTTTTGTGCCTATTTTACCGCATCTAAAGCATTTCTTTAGTCTGCTAATGCAATTTTCTGCTATCATTATCATGCCCTCATTATAATTTGTTAAAGGTACAAATATATTTTATCATTTTTTAATTAATTTTCAAATTCTTGATTTTATTTTTCATAAAAGTAATAATTAAAACGATGATTAAATATACCATATACTTTTTATCAATTATAATTTTAATTTGCTTAGGGGTTAATTTCTTGATTTTGGAGTATTTAAGAGATATTAAGGATATTAGTGATTTAGAAGAATCACAAGTAGCATTAGTTTTGGGGGCAAGAGTATATAACGACCGCGTAAGTGATATTTTTAAAGATAGACTAGATTCAGCCATAGAATTGTATGCGCAGAAGAAAGTAAAAAAAATTTTAGTCAGTGGAGATCATGGTAAAAAAAGCTATGACGAGGTTAATGTTGCAAAAAGCTATTTATTGAGTAATAATATTAAAGAAGAAGATATATTTTTAGATCACGCAGGATTTGATACATATGATAGTCTTTATAGAGCAAAAGAAGTTTTTGGAATAAATAATGCTATTATTATTTCTCAAAGCTTTCATTTGCCTAGAGCTTTATATATTGCACATAACTTAAACATTAACACCCAAGCCTTTAGTGCGGATCTTCATAAATATGTAGGTGAAGAAAGGAACAATATGAGAGAAATCTTAGCGAGAGTCAAAGCTTTCATTGATATTAGTTTCAAATCTTTGCCAAAATTCTTAGGCCCTAAGATTAATATTTATGGAGATGGAAGACAAACTTGGGATTAAATAAAAATATGATAAAAAATATCGTAAATTACATTTTTGAAATAGGAGTTTTAAAAAGAGAAAAACATAATGGATTTAAAATGATAGGAGTCGATAATTTAAACTCTGTTGCAGAGCATGCTTTAAGAGCTTCTCAAGTTGGATATATTTTAACTACTATGGAAAATGAAAAACATGGTTTGAACTTAAGTCCAGAAAAAGTGGCAAGTATTTTAATTTTTCATGATAATGGAGAAGCTAGAATAGGAGACTTGCATAAAGTAGCGTCAAGATATATTGATAGTAGCGAAGCTGAAAAAAGAGCTTTTTCTGAACAAAGCAAATATTTGCCAGAAAAGATGAGAAATGACATTTTAAGATATTTTGATGAGTTTGAAGGAAGAAATACAAAGGAAGGAATTATTGCAAAAGATGCAGATTGGCTTGAATCAGCTTTTTCTGCAAAAGAGCATTATGACTTAGGAAACGAGCTTGCCATGGATTGGATAAATAATGTTGAAAAAGCTTTAGAAACCGATTCGGCAAAAGAAATTATTACTGAAATGAAAAATACCAGATTTACAGATTGGTGGACAGGACTTAAAAAGATGCTCTATAAAAAATTAGATGGGGGATATGTTGAGCATGGAGAAAAGTGAAGAAAACTATCAAGGTATACGGATTTTAAATTTTTTATCGTCAATTTTATGGACATCCAAAAACCAAATCCAAAAACCAACTTGCGTTATATATATGTGCGTGGTATATTTTAATTGATAAAGAAATAATCAATAAAATATAAGCCATATGAATAAAGAAAAATTACTAATCTTATCATTATCAGGAGTATTATTCTTTGCTGTATCTTTTATGGTATACAGCTGGTCTGAACCAACTGGCACGATGCCAAGCGGTTATACGGAACCAATAAATACTAGTACAAATGCTCAGAAAAAATTCGGGGAAATCGCTGCTTCAATGTTTAGAGACGCAGAAAACCAAAATTATTATATTGATGCAGGAGGGGTTAAGAGCATATTGGCTGGAGATTTATTAATCGATGGAAAAATACAGGCAGGTGGTGAAATATTAGATACAGATTCGTCTAGTACAGTAGTCACAAAAGGTTATGTGGATTTGTTATTGGGACAAACGTTAATAGAAGATGCACCGGCTGCAAAACTTTATTTTGTTAAAGATAATGCTAATTATACTCCAAAATGCCCAGTAGGTACGATAGCCATCGCGAGGCATTGGCTTCCTAAAACATGTAATGGATTGTACGGTCCTTGTTGCACAACCTACGAATGGGCTGGACCAGATAATATTCCTGAATGTCAAGCTGGTTGGAATAGTGGGGGTGTTTATATTCCCGATCCCTGCATTGCTGATTTCAATGATATGGTGATATGTGCGGGACCAGATCCAGCAGATATGTTATTTGCCTTAAATCATTCAAAAACAGATTGTACTAATGCCGGAGGAACGGTTGAAACAGTCGAAGGAAATGTTAAGATGTGCAAGTTTCCATACGGAAAATTGACTGGCAATTGTAGGAGTTCTTGGGCTTCTCATCCATCTGATGAATGTTTTTGTCCAGTAGGGTGGAATGAATATAAAGAATGGTCAACTACCTCAACTTCAATATGTACTTGGGCGAGTGATGTTATTAGATACCCTCATGAATGGTCTAATACTGCGAGAGAAGCTTGTTGGGATACAGAGTTGCCAGCTGACACTCCTTACATGCTTACTTTAGTAGACTACAAAGGATGTTATTAAATTAATGCAATGTTTAATGAAAAAAGTTTTACTTACGACTTTTTGCTATGCGAGAACGATGAAGCAAGGCTAAATCAAAAGTTAGTACAAAATAAAAACGAAAGAATTTAAAATAATTTTTGTATAAAAAATAAGTTAGCACTTAAAAAAGCACATGGAGGTTGCTTTTTTATTTTTTTCTAATTACAATAGATCTAAGATAAGTAATATTAAAAATATGAAAGATTTTACGATTTTAGTAGGAGGACAAGCTGGTCAAGGATCAAGAAAGGCTGGACTTGTAATTGCAAAAATTTTAAACAATTTAGGCTATAGAATTTTTATATACGATGATTACGAATCTTTAATTAAGGGTGGTCATTCTTTTTCCAAAATCAGGGCATCAGATAAAAAGATTTTTACTCAAAGTAACGAACTAAATTTTATACTTGCATTAAATCAAAAGACGTTAGATAAACATTTAAATAATTTAAAGGATGACGGAATTGTTATCTTTAATTCAGATGAGATTAAATTTGATAAAGGATTAGGAATTAATGCAGAGACTATTGCTAAAGAAGAAGGGGGGTCATCTATCATGGCAAACACTGCCATAATCGCCGCCTTTGCTAAAACTATAGGAGTTGATTTTGATTTATTAAAAAATACTTTTCAAAAAGAATTTAAAAAAGGTTTTGATATAAATCTAAAAATAGCGGAAAGAATTTATAACGAAGTCGATGAAAGGCTAAAAGCAGAAAAATTAGATAATAAGCCACTTCCTTTAATTACAGGAAATGAAGCGTTGGCCTTGGGTGCAGCAAAAGCTGGGCTTGATATTTACTATGCTTATCCAATGACTCCAGCTACTTCCATTTTACATTTTTTAGCAGGACACAAATTAGGTGTCAATACTATTCAACTTGAAAACGAGATATCTGTTATCATAGCTGCACTGGGATCAGCTTATGCTGGCAAAAGATCTATGGTTGGAACGTCGGGCGGAGGATTTGCTTTAATGACAGAGGGAGTTAGTTTTGCGGCTATTGCAGAGCTTCCGATTATTATTGTTAACAGTCAAAGAGCTGGCCCTGCAACAGGGGTGCCGACATATACAGGACAAGCAGATCTTAATTTTGTCTTAAATGCTGGACACGGGGATATTGTTAAATTTACAATAGCTCCCTCAAATGCAGACGAATGTTTTGAATGGGGTGGAAGAATTTTAAATCTTGCATGGAAATATCAAACACCAGCAGTCTTGCTAGTCGATAAAGAAATTTCAGAAAGCACTTTTAATTTGGAAACAAATCAAGAAATTAAAAAGGAGGAGGTCTTGCTTTCAAACGAAGAAGGATCTTATAAAAGATATAAAATTACCGATAATGGTATTTCTCCATTAGCTTTTCCAGGAGGGGATGCAATTGTTAAAGCAACTAGTTATGAGCATAATGAATTCGGCTTAACCGTCGAAGAGTCAGAAGAAGAAATTATGGCAATGCAAGAAAAAAGGTTGAGAAAGTTTGAAGCAATGCAAGAAGAAGTTGACCTAATGGCAGATGCTATTAAAGTGTATGGAAAAAAAGATTCAAAAAATGTTTTAATCACTTGGGGATCAAGCGTTGGTCCTTCGATTGAAGCAGCAGAAAATTTTGATTTAAAAGTTATTCAAATTATTGTTTTAGAACCATTTCCAATCATTCAAGTCATGAAGGAATTAGAAGACGCCTCTCAAGTTATTTGTGTTGAACAAAATGCATTAGGGCAATTGACTTCTCTTTTGTCTAAAAATGGAATAGAGGCAGATGAATTGATTTTAAAATATTCTTCAAGAGTTATACAAAAAGAAGAAATAGAAGATTTATTAAAAGAAATTATATGAATAAACTAGATACAAATTATAAAAATACATGGTGTCCTGGCTGCGGAAATTTTGGAATTTTGGCTGCTTTTAAAAAAGCAATTGAAGATGAGGACTTAAGTAAGATTGTTATTACTACTGGTATTGGATGCCATGCTAAATTAGCAGACTATATTAATGTAAACTCATTTTATTCTTTGCACGGAAGATCTATCCCAGCAGCGGAGGGAATAAAGCTTGCGAATCCAGAACTTAAGGTGATTGTATTTACTGGAGATGGAGATTCTCTTGATGAGGGAATTAGTCATTTAATTCATGCTGCAAAAAGAAATACAGATATAACCGTTATTTTGCATAACAATAGATTATTTGCTTTAACAACAGGGCAATTTACAGCAGTTTCCCCCGACAATTTTAAAGGAAAATCAACCCCCATGGGATCTCCTGAAAGCCCAATTAATCCGCTTGAGCTTTTGCTTGCTTCTAATGCAACTTTTATTGCAAGAAGCTATAGCGGAAATATCAAACATTTAGAAGAAATAATTAAAAGAGCTATTAGTCATAAAGGGTTTTCTATTGTAGAGGTTTTAGATCCTTGTGTTTCATTTTTTAATACCGCCGAATTATATAATAAAAACACATACGTAATTTCCGATAATAACTTGGATTCAAGAGAGGAAGCTTTAAAAAAAATAAGAGAATGGAATTACGAGGAAATAGATCAAAAAATTCCTTTAGGTATTTTTTATGAAATTCAAAAGAAACCATATTTTGAAAGAGCGCTAATTTCTAAAAAAGAAGAAACAGTAGAGCAGATTTTAGAAGAGCTTATATGAAAAAAGTAGTTTGTCTTGGCGGAGGTAATGCTATGCCAAGCGCAGTATTATCTCAAATTAAAAACGAGAAAATTGAACTTTGTGTCATTTCTGCTGTTTTGGATTCGGGAGGATCTTCAGGTAAATTAAGAAAGGATTTTGATATGATTGCTGTGGGTGATATCAGGAGATCTCTTCTTGAATTATCTCTATTAGAGAATAAAGAAATTTTTAATTATAGATTTGAAAAGGGGAATTTGAAAGGACATAATCTTGGAAATTTAATCATAGCTTCTATTCTGCTTAAAGAAAAAAATTCAATCGATGTTTTAAATGATTTTTTTAAAACTAAATTTAGAGTTCTTCCAGCAACGCTCGATAGGGCGCATTTATGTGCTGAACTTGAAAACGGTGAAATAATTAAGGGAGAAACTAATATTGATATTCCCAAGCATGATTCAAAAATTAAAAAAGTATTTTTAGATAAAGAAGTTTACATTTTTAAAGAAGCTTTTGAAAAACTTTTAAATGCAGACGCAATTATTATCGGTCCAGGAGATTTATATTCTTCTCTTATACAGATCTTGCTTGTTTCAGGAATTAAAGAAGCTATAAAAAAAAGCAAGGCAAAAGTAATTTATATATGCAATTTACAAAACAAGAAAGGAGAAACAGATGATTTTAAAGTTCATGATTTTGAAAAAGAAATAGAAAAATATTTAGATAAAAGTCTAGATTATATTATCTTTAATAACAAAAAAAGGTTTGATTTAGTTGAATTTAACGAGTATAATGACCTTAAGCACATAGGATTAGATCTGCTTAAGAAAAATGAAGCAGTTCATGATTCAAAAAAGCTTGTTAATAAATTAATGGAATTAATAATATGAAAGCTATTATATTGGCATCTGGAAACGGACTAAGATTCTTACCCTTATCTAAAACCAATCCCAAGCCATTAACTAAATTACTTGGAAAATCTATTATAGAACACAACCTTGAAAACTTAAAAGGTATAGTGGATGAGGTGTTTATCGTAATAGGATATTTAGGTGATAAAATTAAAAAAACCATAGGAAACAATTATAATGATATAAAAATAACCTATATCATTGATGATGAGATTGTAGGAACTGGAAATTCTGCAAGACTTGCTATATCTAAAATTAACGATGATAAAGTTATTATAATGAATGGAGACGACCTTTATAGCAAGGAAGATATCAAAGCTTTGATTAAAAAATGCCCTTCAATCGCTGTTAAAAAAGTCTCTAATCCTAGTAGTTTTGGAATTGTTACAATTCAAAATGAAAAGGTTATTCAAATTGAAGAGAAACCTCAAAATCCCAAAAGTGATTTTGCAAATATAGGTTTATATTGTTTTCCTAAATCTATTTTTAATGAACCAATTGAAAAATCTGAAAGGGGCGAATATGAAATTACTGATTATATTAAAAAATTAATAGATTTAAATAATCTTAATTTTGTAGAGGCAACATATTGGATCCCAGCATCTTATCCTTGGGATTTATTTAATATGACAGAAACTTTATTTCAAAATATGAAGTTTAAAAATTTAGGACAAATTGAAAAAGGAGCCATTATAAAAGGTGATTTATATTTAGGGAAAAATACAATAATTAAAAGTGGCACATACATAGAGGGGCCTGTTTATATTGGTAATGACTGTAAGGTTGGACCGAATGCGTATTTAAGACAAAACACTATAATAGAGAATAATTGTTCTATTGGAGCGGGTGTAGAAATTAAAAATTCAATTATTGGAACAAATACTAATATTAATCATTTATCATACGTAGGAGATTCTATTATTGGGTCAAACGTTAATTTGGGTGCAGGAACAATTACTGCTAATTTAAGGCACGATGGAGAAACTGTAAAAAGTTTAGTTAAGAATGCGTTAATCGATACAAAAAGAAAAAAACTTGGAGCCATTGTTGGTGATAATGTCAAGACAGGAGTTAACACTGTTATTTTTCCGGGTAGAAAAATATGGCCTAATAAAACTACTCATCCTCAAGAAAAAGTAGAAAAAGATTTGATGTAAATTTTTTCAAGACTAAAATTATAATTTTCAATAAACAATATTTGTGATATACTAATAAACAATGACAAGAGTAATTGCAGTAGCAAATCAAAAAGGTGGCGTTGGGAAGACTTCTATAGCTGTTAATTTACCAGTATTTTTAACTGCTTATGGAAAGCGTATTCTTTTGGTAGATTTTGACTCTCAAGCAAATGCAACATTTTCTCTCGGAATAGATCCTAGAGCATTAAGAAAGTCAGTCTATGAAGCAATCTTAGGAGAAGTGCATCCACAAGAAGTAATTAAGAGAACTGTATTTTTAGGCTACGACATACTCCCAACTTCTCACGATCTTGCAGGCGCAGCAATTGATTTGGTTAATATGAAAGATAGAGAATATAGACTGAAAAAAGTTATTGATTCGGTCAAGAATAATTACGATTTAGTTTTTATTGATTGCCCCCCTTCTCTTGGACTCCCTACATTAAATGCGCTCGTTGCCGCGGACGATGTTTTAATCCCTGTGCAGGCTGAATATTTATCTGTTGAGGGACTCGGGCAATTATTATCAAATATTAAATTAATAAATGAAAATTTAGAAAGCAATCTTAATGTTATAGGTGCAGTACTAACAATGTATTCAAGGAGAAATAAAGTGAGTCGAGATGTTGAAAAAGAATTAAGAAGAAATTTTGAAGATTATGTTTTTGATGCAATAATTCCAAGAGCTACTGCGCTGGCAGAATCTCCAAAATATGGAAGAACAGTTTTAAGGCATGCTCCAAACTCAAAAGCAGTAAATGCTTTTAGAGAGCTTGCAGAAGAATTTATTAAAAAATTATGAGTAAAGGTTTAGAATCTTTAATACCAAAAAAAGGTAAACAAAATTATGACGATGGTCCTTCTAAAAAAGAAAGTGTTTTTTGGATTGAAACAAATAAAATAAGGCAAAACCCTTATCAGCCAAGGGCATTTTTTAAAGAAGATGAATTAAATAGTTTGGCAGAATCTATTAAAAAATACGGCGTCTTACAGCCAATAATTGTCACAAAAATCGAAAAAGACGTGTACGAGCTTATTGCTGGAGAAAGAAGATTAAGAGCTTGTCAAAAAGTAAATATTGATAAAGTTCCTGTTATAATAAGGGATCCTAATAGTCAAGAAAAATTGGAATTAGCTTTAATTGAAAATGTTCAAAGAAGGAACTTGAATCCCATGGAAAAAGCAGAGGCTTTTGTGCGTTTAAAAGAAGAATTTGGATTATTTGATAGAGAGATAGCAGAAATTATGGGAAAGAGTAGAGAGGTAATTACAAACACGATTCGTTTTTTAAATCTTTCTGAATTAGCAAAACAAGCTTTAAGAAATGAACAAATTTCGGAAGGGCATGCTAAAGTTTTACTTTCTTTTGAAAATAAAGAGGATCATGATAGATTTTTGAAATTAATCATAGATGAAAAATTAACTGTTAGAGAGTTAGAGAAAAAAATTAAAGAATTCAAAAATCCTAAAAAAGTATTAAGCGTAAAAGATAGAACTTATTTAGAAGAATTTGAAAATAGATTCAAACAAATTTTAAAATACGATAATCTTAAAGTTATGAATAATAACAAGAATTATCAAATTGTTATTAATTTTAAATCGGAAGAAGAAATGGAAAACTGGATGAAAAAATTATGAACATTGTTTGTTTGAGCAAATAATTTTTTTACCTTTTAAAACCATAAGGGAGCCGCATATTTTACATCTTTCTCCATTTGGCTTATCCCATAACGCAAAGTCGCAATCTGGCCATTTTGAGCATGCATAAAACACTTTACCTTTTCTTGTTTTCTTTTGCATAATTTCTCCAATATTACATTTAGGACAAATAATATTAAGGCTAATATTTTTATTTTCCAAAGGTTCTGTGTGCTTGCATTCAGGAAACCCTGTACATGCCAAAAATTTTCCAAACCTTCCCATTTTTACAGCCAAAGGTTTTTGACATTTAGGACACAATTTATCCGTTACCTCCTCCTTTGGTTTTTGTTTTTCAACTTCGTCGTATTTTTTTTCTAAGTTTTCATTAAACGGATAATAAAAATTTTTAACAACTTTTTTCCAATCATCCTTTCCCTCCGAAATATCATCTAATTCTTTTTCCATTTTTGCTGTAAATTTATAATCTACAATATTCTCAAAATTATTTTTAAGCATATCGTTTACAGCTTTTCCTACTTCAGTCGGAACAAATTTTTTATCCTCATTTTTTTCTACATAATTTCTATCTTGAATAGTTGAAATAATAGTCGCATAAGTAGAAGGCCTTCCTATTTCATATTCTTCTAATTTTTTAATAAGAGAAGCTTCACTAAATCTACTAGGGGGCATTGTAAAATGTTGTTCTTTTTTTAATTCTTGTAAATCTAATGTTTCTTTTTCTTGAAGTTGTGGGAGCTCATTTTCTTGTATTTTAGCCTCGTACATTTTTAAGAATCCATCAAATTTTAAAGTAGAGCCGTGTGCTTCAAAAGTATAATTGTTGGCATTTATTTCTATTTTTTGCGAATTGAAAATTGCAGAAGACATTTGGCTTGCTATAAATCTTTTGTAAATTAAATTATATAACTTTTCTTGTCTACCATCTAATTTTAAAATATTTTGCATTGTTGGTCTGATTGCCTCATGCGCTTCCTGAGCCCTTCCTTTTGTTTTAAAAACCCTTCTTTTATAATATTTGTCTCCAAACTTTTCTTTGATTATTTCCTCTGCTTTATTTAAAGCTTCGTTTGAAATGTTTAATGAATCAGTTCTGTGATAAGTAATGTAACCTCTTTCGTATAAATTCTGAGCTAAGCTCATGGTCATTTTAGCAGATAATTTTAATTTTTTATTTGCTTCTTGTTGTAAAGATGAAGTTGTAAAAGGAGCTTGAGGATGCCTATTAACTTCTTTCTTTTCTATATTTTCTATAATATATTTAGCATCTCTTAATCCTCTTTCTATATCTTCTGCTTCTTTTTTATTCTTAATAAAGAGCTTATCTATTTTTTTGTTATTGATTTTAGAAAGTAAAGATTCGAAATTTATTTCATTCTTTTTAAATATGGCTGAAATTGTCCAATATTCTTCTGGATTAAACTTTTCTATTTCTTCTTCTTTTTCACAAATGAGTCTGACCGCAACAGATTGTACTCTTCCTGCTGATAAACGTTTTGCTACCTTGTTCCATAAAAAAGGGGAAAGTTTATATCCCACAATTCTATCTAAAATTCTTCTTGCTTGCTGTGCGTCAGCTAGATCTTCGTTAAGTTTGGAAGGATTTTTAATAGCATTTTCAATTGCTGTTTTTGTTATTTCGTGAAAAACAACTCTTTTGTATTCTTTTAAATCAAGAGCCTTAATTAAATGCCATGAAATTGCCTCTCCTTCTCTATCAGGATCTGTTGCGAGTATAATTTCATCGGCTTTTTCAACTTCTTTTTTAAGAAGATTTAAATTTTTTCTTGCTTTTGTTGGCACCACATATTTAGGTTCGAAATCTTTCTCAATATCTATGCCAAAATTTCCCTTAGGTAAATCTCTAATATGTCCATAAGAAGATAATACTTTAAAATCTGACCCTAAGAATTTTTCTATTGTTTTTGCCTTTGTTGGACTTTCTACGATTACAAGTTTCATTGTTTTATATTAAACTTTAACATCGCCTGTTCTACACCATTTTGTATGGCTTCGTCAAGAGCAGATGTAGTTCTGTAAATTACTTCATTTATTATTTCTTGTTCTTTTTTTGAAAATGGCTTTAAAACATAATCCATTAAATCATGTTTTTCCTTATTATTAATTCCTATTCTAAATCTTACAAAGTCTTGTATTCCCAGTCTCTCAATAATTGATTTAATTCCATTATGTCCAGAAGCGGGAATATTTTTATTAATTTCTAGTTCTCCTAATTTAAGCTTATTCTCATCATGAATAACCCAAACATCATCAATTTTTATTTTGTAATAAGAAACAATTTGTTTTATGGGAATTCCAGAATTATTCATGTATGTCTGTGGTTTTATTAAAATAACATTATTTTTTTTTGATATTAAAGCACTTTCAAAAACAGAAAATTCAGGAAAGTTAAACCTTTCTTTGTATAAATCAATTGTTTTAAATCCAGTATTATGCGGAGTATTTTCGTATTTATTTTCTGGATTTCCCAATCCTGCTATTAAAATCATATTTATATTATACATTAAATAGAAAAAATTAAAACAAAAACAGCATTGTTGCCAAAAAGCATATTTTAGTATATTATTTAAATATGGAAATTAAAAGATTATTAAATTCATTTTTAGAAATCATTCTTCTTATTGTTATCGCTCTTGCAATAGTCATACCAATAAGAACTTACATATTTCAGCCTTTCATAGTTAATGGAAGTTCAATGGAACCTAACTTTTATTCGGGCGATTATTTAATAGTAGATGAGTTTACATACAATTTTATAAACAAGCCCAGAAGAGGAGATGTTATTGTTTTTGATTATCCTTTAAATCCAAATTTTAAATATATCAAAAGAGTGATAGGGCTTCCAAATGAAACAATTTCAATCAAAGATGGAAAGGTAATAATTAAGCCGGAAAATGGAGAAGAATTTAATTTAGATGAGAAAAAATATTTAAGTGAAGATAATTTAAGGGAATGGGTTTATTCTAATAATTTAAGAGAAGAAAAATTAGGAGAAAGTGAATATTTTGTCTTAGGAGATAATAGGAACGGATCTTCTGATTCAAGAAAGTGGGGCACTCTTCCTTTGAGAAATATTGATGGAAAAGTGTTTTTAAGATTTTCTCCAAAAGAACCAACCAGCCAAAAAGTTTATGACTAAAATTAGATACCAAAGAGTAACAGGAATGCATGATATTTTCGGAAGGGAACAATTATTTTACGACAGAGTAGAAGAAGTAGCAAAAAAAATAGCTGAATTTTATGTTTTTCAAAAAATAACAACTCCTATACTTGAAGATCAAGAGCTTTTTATAAGATCAATCGGAGAAACAACGGACATAGTTGAAAAGGAGATGTATACTTTAAAGACTAAAGGAAAAGACCTTTTAGTTTTGCGTCCAGAGGGCACAGCTCCTGTTTTTAGGGCATATATTGAAAACGGGATGCAATCGCAAGCTCAGCCAGTAAAACTATGGTATTATGGCCCTTTTTTTAGATATGAGAGACCACAAGCGGGAAGATATCGCCAATTTTGGCAAATAGGTTTTGAGATTTTAGGGGACGAATCTCCTGTTTTAGATGCAGAAACAATTTTAATCGCATATAATTTGTTAAAAGATCTTGGATTTGAAAAAGTAATTATAAATATTAATTCTATTGGATGCGATGAGTGTAGAAAAGATTATAAAAAAGCACTTTCTTCTTTTTTAAGAAATAGAAAGAATTTAATTTGTTCAGATTGTAAAAGAAGGGCAGAAAAAAATATTTTAAGAGTTTTAGATTGTAAAAATC
>JAQTWS010000068.1 GCA_028689175.1 Minisyncoccota bacterium | reverse complement strand
CTCGTTACTGTTACCACAATATCAGAAGATAAGTCAAGTTCTTTTAAAATAGCTTGGCTAAGTTCTTTTTTTATTATATTGTTAAGCTTCTCTTTTTTATACATTTATATAGTAGGCTTTATAAATTCTTCTTTATAGAATCTCAAAATATCACCTTCTTGCACTTTTTCTTTTCCTTCGTAAAGTATGCCTGCCTCACTATCTTTATGTGCTATATCAACTTTTTTTCTAGAAACTTCAAGTCCAACAACCTTCCCTTCCCCAATTTTTTCATTATCTCTAAAGATTTCTACCTTAAGACCTCTTTCTATTTTTCCTTCAACAACTCTCCCTCCTACAATTTGTTTTCCTTTTTCTGTCCTAAATATTGCAAGAACATCTAATTCTCCAACATCTATTCTTTGTTTTTCAGTAACTAATAGCGCGTCCATCAATTCTCTAACTTTTTTAGCAAGATCATAGATTATATCAAAATAATCTACATCTATTTTTGTATTTTGAATGATGTTTTCTGCTACCTTATCAACTTTTACTCTAAAAGCAACTATATGGGTATCAGAAGTTTTAGCTAGCTTAACATCTTTTTCATTAACATCTCCCACTTCAGCCTTTAAGATATTTAATTTAACTTTATCTTGGGGGATACTTTTAAGTAATTCTAAAATGCCTTCTAAGGAACCGATTACATCTGTTTTAATTATCAAGTTCAAAACCTTATCTCCCACCTCTATATCTGGGTTTTTAATCAAAATTTCTCTTGGCTTTATATTTTTATTAGCCTCATCAAAAGAATCGTATACTTTAACAACCTCTCCCACGGCAGGAACCTCACTAAAACCACTTATTAAGACAGGATCTCCAGAGAAAGCTTCTTCTAAATGCTTACCATCAAAACTTTCAAATGTTTTCACTTTTCCAGTTACTGAATTTGTGCCTATAAAATCTCCTCCTTTTATCACCCCTTGAGTTATTATAACAGTCGCTGTAGGACCTTTCTTTGCATCAAGTTTTGACTCAATAATTACCCCCTCTCCTTTTCCACTTGAAATTGCCTCTATTTTTTCAATTTCAGCCACAAGTAAAATCATTTCAATTAAACTATCTATCCCCTTTTTTGTCTTTGCCGAAACCTCTACTGATGGAACTTTTCCTCCAAGAGATTCAACCCAAATATCCTCTCCTAAAAGTTCTTGCTTCACTTTTTCTGGATTAGCGCACTCTTTGTCTATTTTATTCAAAGCAACTATTGGAATTACTCCCGATTCTTTAATATGTCTTATTGCTTCTTTAGTTTGTTTTTTAATACCCTCACATGCATCTATCACAAGAATTGCAATATCTGCAACCTTAGCTCCTCTTGATCTTATAGCAGAAAAAGATTCATGCCCTGGAGTGTCAATAAAAGTTATTTTTTCATTATTATATTCAATTTGATAAGCCCCAACATGCTGAGTAATACCTCCTTTCTCTTTTCCTAAAACTCTAAAATCTTTTATGGCCATCAAAAGAGATGTTTTTCCATGATCAATATGCCCCAAGACAACCACCACAGGCGGTCTTTTTTTAATCTCCAAATTGTTTTTATTATCTTTGATCATTTATTGCTTTTTTTAAAATAATCTCTTCCTCTTTTAAAAGCTGATATTTTGAAATACCATTAACTATTGGTTTTGTAAACACTCTTTGAGTATCTTTGTGAAAAAGGGAGGTTAGAATAAAACCATTACTTTTCTTGTTCAAAAGAGCTATTGTGAAACTCTGATCTCCACCCATATCATTAAAAGAATTAAATCTTAAAATAGAAAACTTGCTAAAATTATTTAAAGAATCCTCTTCTTGTTTTTTAATCCTGTCCTCAAGCAAGGTTATCTTATTTTCTAAAGCCTCGATATATTTAATAACCTCTTTTACATTTTTTAGTTCTTCTAAATTTTTGGGTTTTCTTTTAAAAATCATAAAGACTTAAAGTATAAGGTATCACTTTTTTTGATTACTTGCAAATAAAGATTTTAAGAAGCATGGAAAATCATTATCATATTTAATATACGAAGGAACTAAAAAACTTAAATTATTGCCTACAAAATGAACTAGCTTATTTGCAATCTTTCCTTTAATAATAAAAAATAAAAAGAATTTCTTAACATCTCTATTGTACCTTTTAAAATCAGGAAAATGTTTAACGAGCATTTCTGCCTCATAAAGCTGCCAAATAATTCCTCCTCCGCTCCATGGTTTAGTTAGCCCTGTTGCATCTCCTACTAGTGCATATTTATTACTATCTGCCAAAACAAGACCCTGAGGAATTATAGCAAAACTTGATCTTTTGCCCACTTTTCCAAACGCTTTCCATTCTTTTTTAATATTTTCTTTTTTCTCTAATATACCGTATTCTATATAATTTCCTTTTGGTATGATCCAAGTAAATCCATTATTTGTTTTAAAGGTTTTAACAGTATTACTAAAATCTTTAATATCATCCTCTACTTTTAGCCCTATTTTAAAACCAGGATCTTTTAAACCTAACTTCTTTCTTAAAAAAGAACTAGCACCATCCGCACCTATCACATAATCAAAGTCTTTACAATTAATTTTTTTACTTTCAAAAACAATATCAAACTTAGCTTTTTCAATCATTCTTAAAACAAGCTTCTCTCTATTAATAACAATATGCTCAGGATTAAATTCTAATACAACCTCCTTTTTATCAAACTTAATTAAACATTTTTTAACAGTGTTTTCTATTAAGTCTTTATCTACTTCTATGAAATTTAATATTCTTTTCGAAACCAAAGTAGAGCAGGATTTTTTCCCTACGTTCTCAATACTTTCCTTTTCAAAAACTGTTACATCAAAACCTTTTTCCTCTAGTTTAGAAGCTGTATAAAGACCAATGATTCCTGCTCCGATAATAGCTACTTTCTTTTTCATAGAAATATCTTAACATAATTCTCATCTTTATCAAATTAAAGAATATAAAGAAGAGATAAATTGGAGCGGGTGAAGGGAATCGAACCCTCATAATCGGCTTGGAAGGCCGGTGCTCTACCATTGAGCTACACCCGCAAGTTCTTTTGTCGGGGCACCTGGATTCGAACCAGGAATAAATCTTCCCAAAAGACTCGTGATAGCCGTTTCACTATGCCCCGTAATGATTACTTATATATCACCTTTTAATAATTTAGTAAAGAGTAAAAGTGTAATGTCGAAGCAATTTAAAAACAAAAAAAGACAGAGTTTGATTTAAAGATCTTCACTCCGCCCCTTACTTATATCCCGCGGATTGATTACAACACGGGGATGCTTATATTCAATTTTCTCTGCATCTACAATACTTACTGCATGCGCATCGCACATGCTTTTATGTTGCATGTAACGGATTGAACACATTCCTTTCACCTTTTCAATAATACTATTTAAAAAATAATTGTCAAATTAAAAAAGTGTTGATTTTTAATTATTTTTTTGCTATATATATAATTGCAATAAGCTCCCGTGGCTCAATGGATAGAGCAACGGATTTCTAATCCGTAGGTTGCAGGTTCGAGTCCTGCCGGGAGCACAGCAATACATGGTGGCTATGGTGTAATGGTAGCACAAGAGTTTGTGGAGCTCTTTGTACGGGTTCAAATCCCGTTAGTCACCCCA
>JAQTWS010000067.1 GCA_028689175.1 Minisyncoccota bacterium | reverse complement strand
ACATTCCAATGTCTTTCCAGTTTTGAATAAATTGTGGTCTAATTTCTTCTAATGTTTTATTACAAAGCTCAATAAATTCATTTCTTTGCATTTTTTTAGAAGACACATTTTTTTCTTTTTCTATAAATCTTTCAGTGGGAAGACCATTGTCATCTGTTCCAAACGGAAAAATAATCTTTTTTCCTTTCATTCTCTCAAATCTAACAACTACGTCTTCGTGAGTATAGGACGAAGCGTGTCCAATATGCATTTTACCGCTAATTGTTGGCGGTGGAGTATCTATTGAGTAAATTTCTCCCTGACAATTTTCATCATATTTATACACATGGTTTTCTTCCCAATATTTCTGCCATTTTTTCTCTGTTTCTTGCCAATTTTCCATAGGTCTATTATATACAATATTTAAAAAGATAAAAGACCCCTCTTGGGGATCTTTCTTTGTTTATTCGTCTTCTTTTGTTTCTTCTTTTTCTTTTTCCCCCTCTAGCGGCTCGCTTAATTTAACTTTGTTTTCTTCATTTACATCCTCTTCCTTATTCTGACTTAAAACTAACCAAAACATTATTGCTAAAATAACGATGATAATGACGATAGTCCAAAGTGTACTCATGTTATTTTTTATAAAATTAGAATATCAAAATTCTAAAGTTATAAATTATTTTTATACTTTTAAAATATCATTAAATGCATAAAAATACAAGGATTATCTTTGGCTTAATTGGTTTCTTTTTTAAGAAACACCCCCTTCATCCATTTTTCAAAAGTAATCGAAGATAAGTATGATATTAAGATTAGAATAACAATATAAATATAGAATCTTCTCTCCTCTCCCAATGAATCAAAAATATTAAAGTCATTGTATAGCTTGTAAGTAATTAAATAAATTGGAAATTGCAAGATATATATTCCATAACTTGCATTTCCTAATTTAACTAAAGGTTTGCTTGATAGAATAATTGATTTTATCTTGCTTGTTCCTAAAATCAAGATAGCAAATACGGGAGCCAAAAGACCATCATGATGAATTATGTTATAATCAGAAATTAAAGGAAGATAGAAAAATAAAAACATTAGTGATCCTAAAAATAGCAAAAAGGCTTTTTTATTAACTCCTTTCAAGTAAGTTATTCCAGCCCATATTCCTATTAAAAACTCATTTAAGTGAAGTAAGGGATAGTATTTAATAAACTCAATTTTGTAATTTAAGAAGTAAAAAATTAAAACAATCAAATTGCTTAAAAGCCAAAACACAAACGTAAATCTAAAAAGCCTTTTTCTATTTGTAATAAATGGAAAGACGAAAGGAAATAGTAGATAAAAGAACATTTCAACAGATAAAGACCATCCAGGAAAATTTAAACTCAAAGCGTATTCAGGACTCCAGGCCTGAAGAAAAAACAAATTCAAAAAGAATTCTTTTAAGGTAAAATCTTCATCAATAAAAAATATCGTTAATATTAAAGCTAAAACATAGAGAGGAATAATTCTTGCAAATCTTTTTAAATAGAAATTATAAGTTTCTTTAAATGAAAAAGTTTTAAGATTATTATATACTGTTGCCATGATAAATCCTGATAATACAAAAAAGAAGCTAACTGCTAAATTGAAGCTTAATGAATAAGAACTATTATCAAATGGATAGCTCCATTTTCCAAAGTGAAAAATTACAATAGCGATTGCTGCAAAGAACCTTAATGAATTTAATTGAGGAATGAATATCTTATTTTTCATGTAAGAGATTTTTCAAATTACGCAATCTATTAATCTCATGGATTTTTTACAATCTTTTCTCCATTTGTAAAAATTGAGTTTAGTCTGGATATATTTTTTAATTCATTAGAAAAATGATAAATATTGATTTTTTATCATTAATTATTAATGGGTTTGATCGCATTAGCATAAAGAGTTTTTGCTTGATTTGCATTTATATATTTATTATATATCCTAACTTCATCTAACGATCCATCAAATGATTCTGATCCATAACTTCCAAGAGTTATATTATTTTCAGTATAAGGAAGATTACTGTAATTTGCTTTATCCGCTAAAATTTTTCCATTTATATATACACTAGTTTGAGTAATTGTTGCGCTTGAAGAATATATTAAATGAAACCATTCATCTTTTTTCCATACATTATTATAATTTCCCCCATTTAGCCACAAGCCGTAACTTCCGATAGCACCAACTTCTAATCTATCAGTTGATCCTATTATAAAAAATTCTTCCCAATTTTGATCGTTATTAGATACTTTGACCCACATTTCAATAGTTATTTCGTTTTTGTTAAAAAAATTATTGTTATATGGAATAACTACTTTCCCCGTAGCTGGAAAATACAGACAAGATCCTGAAACACAATCTGTCTTATTTTTCCATTCAGCCCCAGCACTTAATGCGCCATGATTATTTCCCCATGAATCATATATGTTTGTTCCAGACCCTTCATCTAATTTCCATTCGCCTATCAATTCATCCATTAAGGTATTCTTTAAGCCTTCAGAAAACATATTGATTTTTGTTAGATTAGCTTTATCAATAGAAGAAGAAGTAGAGATCATAATAACTCCTGCAAGTATTCCAATGATTACTATTACTACTAGTAGTTCTATTAAGGTGAAGGATTTATTTTCCATGCTCACTTTTTTCATTTAGTAAATATTTGTAAAGATTATAAATATCTCCCGCACCCATAATTATCAAAACATCATTTTTTCTTAAATTATTTTGAATGAATGTTTTTGCATCTTCAAAATCTTTAATAAAGATACAGTTTTGATGATTAATTTCTAAAACAAGTTTTTCTGAATTTACTTTTTTCTTGATTTCTTCTGATTCTCTTCCTTCAACTGTATAAATTGGATAAATTACTAATGCATTTAAGTAGTTTTTATCAAGAGCTTCGCCAAAAGCTTGTTTAAAATCATTAAAGAGATTGAAAGTTCTTTCGTATTGGTGAGGCTGAAAAATACAATAAATATTTTGAGATATATACTTTTCTCTAACAGCTTTTAAAGTAGCCTTTATTTCTGTTGGATGATGCGCATAATCATTAATAATTTTAAAAGGAAAGGAATTATTATCTATATCCATTCTTCTCCATGTTCCCCTAAATTTAGAAAGTGCCTTAAGGGAAGTTTCGTCATTAACTCCTAATTCTCTCGCAGCTATTATTGTATGCATCGCGTTAGTAATATTAAATTTTCCAGGAATGTGTAGGATGGGTTTAATAGTTTTTTTTCTATCAAAAACTATTTTATTATTACTATCTATTATTTTTTCCATTTCTTTTTCAATAATAATTTTTTTAGATTGTTTTGCAAATTGATTAAAACTTCTTTTAATATTTTCAATATTTTTAAAATAGTCTAGATGATCCTTTTCTATATTTAAAATTATTCCAATATCGGGATTATAGTTTAAAAACGAATCTTCGTATTCGCAAGCCTCAATGATTAAATATTTTGAATTTCCAACTCTAAGATTACTATTTCCAAATTCTTTTACCTTTGTGCCAACAATAACTGTTGGATCCAAACCTGCTTCAATCAATATTAAAGCAAGCATCGTTGTAGTTGTTGATTTGCCATGACTGCCAGAAATTGCGATAGTAACCATATTACTTGCAAGCTCGCTCAAGGCTTCGGGGTAACTCAAAAGCTTTGTATTTCTTTTT
>JAQTWS010000066.1 GCA_028689175.1 Minisyncoccota bacterium | reverse complement strand
GCACTTGCAACAATAATTGTTAATAAATTAAGAGGAACATTTAATTTAATTGCAACAAAAACTCCGGGATTTGGTGATAGAAAGAAAGATATGTTAGAGGATATTGCAATTGTTACAGGAGGAAAAGTTATTTCAAGTGATTTAGGATTAAAGTTAGAGGATATTGATCTTGATATGCTTGGACAAGCAAGAAGGGTGGTCGTTACAAAAGATAATACAATCATAACAGAAGGAAAGGGAGATAAGGAAAACATTGAGGCCAGAATCAAGCAGATTAAAGCTCAGATAGCAAATACAAAATCTGATTTTGATAAAGAAAAGATGCAAGAAAGATTGGGAAAATTATCTTCAGGAGTTGCTATTATTAAAGTGGGCGCTGCTACAGAAGTTGAACAAAAAGCAAGAAAACATAAGGTGGAAGATGCTTTAGCTTCAACAAGAGCAGCTATTGAAGAAGGTATTGTTCCTGGAGGAGGAACAGCACTTTTAAGATGTCAAAAAGTGCTAGATGAGTTAGAACTTGAGGGAGAAGAACAGGTAGGTGTAGAAATTATGAGAAGAACACTAGAAGAACCAATTAGAAAAATAGCTGAAAATGCAGGAAAAGATGGTGCGGTAATTGCTTTTGAAGTTAAAAAACTTTCCTTTGAAGAAGGTTACGATGCTTTAAATGATAAATTTGTAAATATGTATGAATCTGGAATAGTTGATCCAACAAAGGTTGTAAGATCATGTGTTCAGAATTCACTTTCTGCAGCTTCGATGTTACTTACAACAGAATGTGTTGTTGCAGAAATAAAGGAAGAAAAACCTGATATTAATCCGGGAGGAATGCCTCAAATGTACTAAAAAGAAAGAAAAGCCCTGTTCTAAACAGGGCTTTTTACATTAGACACAAAAAATTGACACGATCATTAATTGTGCTAATATCTAATTAAATTAACGCTCAAAATATTATTATAATTCTTAGTTAAAATTATGTTTTTAAAATCAAAGAAATTTTGGATTGTATTAGTTATTGTTTTAACTATTGTCCTTGTTTATGCCGGCTTTATGTCTTCAAAAAACATAACTCCTTTGTACGAAACTATAAAGGTTAAAAGAGGCGATTTAATTCAAACAGTAGATGTTACTGGAAAAATAAAGTCAGAAAATAATCTTTCCCTCTATTTTGAATCAAGCGGTATTATTGATAAAATTTATGTAGCTGAGGGGGAGGAAGTTAAAAGAGGAGACGTGCTTGCAAAATTAAATTTAGACAATCTTAATTCTTTAGTTAAACAAGCTGAGGCTAATTTAATTCAAAAACAAGCTGGAGTGTCTGAAGAACAAATTAATGTGTCTTTAAAGCAGATCAGCGCATCAGAAGTTGCTTATAAAAAAGCTGAGTCAAATTTAGAAAATGTTAAAAATTTAGCTCAAGAAAACCTAAAAAACAAATATGCGTCAGCACTTGATCTTTTAGATGACATATATATTAAATTATTTAACGTGTTAAAATTCAGTGAGGATTTGAGAGATACATATTTTTTAGGGTTATCCCAAGAGGATATTGCTGTTAAAAATGAGATAAAGTACAAGATCAAGGATCCTGTTAATGAAGCTAAAAACAGCCTGAATATTGCTAAAAGTACGAAATCAATTAGCGACACAGACAATGCTTTGTCTAAAATAGATTCAAGCGTTAAAAGCACTATAGACGCACTCTTATTTATTAAAAATATATCAGAAAACGTAAGATACAAAAATGTCATATCAAGCTCTTTTAAGTCAGCCTTGGATCAGAACAAATCAACTATAAGCAGTTCTCAAATTTCTTTAACAAGTTTTCAGAATGACGTTTCTTTATTAAAACTTCAAAATGAAAATAATATTAATGCAGCTAAACTTTCTATTGAGGAAGCTTTGGCTAATTTAGAGCTTCAGAGGGCAAGCCATAATTCTTTAATAGCAGCTCCAAGAGATGTAGATTTAGCATATTTAAGGTCTGTCTTAAATCAAGCAATTGCAAATAGAGATAAAGCGATTATTACATCTCCAATAGATGGAATTGTAACTAAGATTAATAAGGAAGAAAGAGAGCTGATTTCTATGTCGGAGCCACTATTTGAAATATTGTCTCCTAAATACCAAATAGAAGTTAACATTCCTGAAACTGATGTTACAAAAATAAGCCTGGGAGATAAGGCCGATATAGAGCTAGACGCAATAGAAAGTAGCGCGCTTAAGGCAGAGATTGCATCTATTAATCCAGCCGCCACTTTAATTCAAGATGTTGTTTACTATAAAGTCATATTAACTATCTTAGAAAAGGATGATAGGATCAAGCCGGGAATGACGGCAAACATTTTAATTTATGTTGATGAAAGATCAGATGTGCTTTATTTACCTTCAAGAAGTATTTTATCAGAAAAAGATAGAAAATATGTGAGAGTGCTTCAAAATGGAAAAATTATAGAAAAAGATATTGAAGTTGGATTAAACGCTGATGATAGTAAGAGAGAAATTTTAAGAGGTGTTAATGAAGACGATGAAATCGTTTTAAAGGTTTTAAAATAATATGTTGATTAAAGTAAGGGATTTAAAAAAAGAGTTTTCTAATGGTGAAGTTGTTACAAAAGTGCTCCATGGTGTTTCTTTTGACATTGAAAAAGGAGAATTTGTTTCAATAATGGGGCCTTCTGGTTCTGGTAAATCAACTTTAATGCATATATTAGGATTTTTAGATAAAGCAAGCGGGGGAGAATATATATTTGAGGAGGAAGATGTGTCAACATTATCAGATGACGAACTTGCCGAAAGGAGATCTAAGAAGATTGGCTTTATTTTTCAATCGTTCAATCTTCTCACAAATTTGACAGTTCTTGAAAATGTTACTCTTCCTTTGATTTATTCAAATGTTTCTTCTGAAGAAAGAAATAAAAGAGGCAAACAACTTTTGGAGCAAGTTGGGTTAAGTCATAGGTTAAATTATAACCCAAATAAACTTTCGGGAGGAGAAAAGCAAAGGGTTGCTATTGCAAGAGCCTTTGTTAATAATCCGGATGTTATTTTTGCGGACGAGCCTACAGGTAATCTAGACTCTAAGTCTGGTTTTCAAGTGATGAAGATTTTGCAAGACTTAAACGAGGAGGGTAATACTATAATTTTAGTTACTCATGAAAAAATTACTGCCGAATATGCAAAAAGAATTATTGATATTAAGGACGGTTTAATTGTCAGCGATCAAATTCTTTTAAAAAGACAAATTGCAAAAGAAAACAGTGAATTAATAAAATAATGAGTATTTTAGAGTCAATAAAAATATCTCTTCAAATGCTGGTTAGAAATAAGATGCAGTCTTTTTTAACTATGCTTGGCATAATCATAGGAGTTATGTCTGTTGTTATTGTTATGTCGATCGGGGCAAGTGCTCAAGAGTTCATTTTAAACGAAGTTAAAACAATAGGAACAGACTTGATCGGGGTTATTCCAGGAAAAACAGACAAAAGCCATCCTTCTGGAGCGTTTGGAATAGTTAACACAAGTTTAAAATATGAAGATGGTGAAGACATACTAAAAAAGAATTATTCGAATGTTAGCGATCTTGCAATGTATGTTCAGGGAAATGACAATGTTGTTTTTGAAGATAGTTCAATAAATTCTTCTATTATCGGATCTACAGAGAGCTATCTTGTTGTTGA
>JAQTWS010000002.1:12716-15732 GCA_028689175.1 Minisyncoccota bacterium | reverse complement strand
ATCATCTTTTATAGCAATATCATTAAGCGAACATCCGTCAGGATCTCCCGCATAATTAATATTATTATTTTTTAAAAACTCTTTAGTTTCTTTTAAGCCTGTATTCCCCCTATTTGAAGTATGATTATTTGCAAGAGAAAGAATTTGAAAATTATTATCTTTAAGCACTTTTGCGATTCTTTTATCAAAATTAAATGACATTGAATGAGGAGAAATAAAGGTCATGTTGTTGACAATGGGTCCTTCTAAGTTTCCCACAAGCATATCAACTTTATTTAAATAATCTTTAATTTTTTCAAAAGGATAATTAAAATTTTCATTTTTTTTCATTAAAAGATTAACACCTCTATCAAACATCATATCTCCTACGAACAAAAGTTTTTTACTTTTGTTAATATTACTTCCCTCTTTTTTAAAATATAAATTATTATTTAAAAATTCATACTCATCTTTTCCACATTTTTTGGAAAAATAATAAACACCATAAAGACATAGTGGACAATCTGCTTTTAGCTCATCTATATTATTGATGTTATCTATAATATTTTTATTAAAAAATTCATAATCTGTAAAATCAAATTGTGTAAATAGTATATGATTTTGACAATTTAAATTATCTAAAAATTTTTCTAAATCATCTTTACTCTCATTAACAATTACAGGTATTGTATCTTTTATTTTTAAAGAACTTAGATCTCTTTCAATAAAATAATGTTCTTTTTTAAAATCGTTTTTATTATGTACAATAAATTCATCAGAACCCTTGATTAATAGAACATTTAAATAATCATTATTTATTTCAAAATCATTTGAAAAAATTATTCCAGAATGATCAATTTTCTCTTTAAATAAAAACTCATTATTTGTTTTGCAAAATATTAAAGAAAGAATTAAAACAAATAAAATAATAATTGTTATTTTTTTAAACATATTTTTCCTCTTAATATTTCTAATTCATCTTCGTTTTTAAGTTTAACCAAAATAGAGGGATTTTGGGATGGCTCTCCGCCATCAATATAAAAATCTATCTCATCATGAAAACATTTTTTTGCTTCTATTATGCTTTGCGCAGGTTTTTTACCTTCTTTATTTGCCGAAGTTGCGACAAGCGGACCAGTTTCTTTAATTAGATCTATTAATTCTTTTTTATTTGGTAATCTAAAAGCTATAGAATTTAAACCCCTATGAATATGTTCAAATTTTTTACATGGAAGTATCACACTTACATTTCCCGGCCAAAATTCTTTTAAAATATTAATGCATTTTTGATTAAGATTAATCCCAAAAATATTTGAAAGATCTTCAATTGAAGAAATTAAAATAATCATAGGTTTTTTTATATCTCTTTTTTTAACTTTATATATTCTTTCAACCACATCTTTATCCAAGGCTAAACCAACTATTCCATAAATAGTATCTGTCAAAATAATACCTATTTTTTTATTTAATAATGCCTTTTTCATTATTTAAAATAATAGCAAAAAAACAATGTTTGATCAAACTAAGAAAAATAGTATTATAAAAATATATGGAAGATAATATTTTAAAACAAAATCTTTTAAAAGCGATAAAGAAAACCAAAAATACTGTTCAGAAGAAAATTTCTTTTACGAATATACCAAATATTATAAACGATCTTTCAAAAAAATTAAAAAATGATCAATATAAACCATCTAAATTTTCATGCTTCGCAGTCAAAGATCCTAAAATAAGGGAAATATTTGCACCTGATTACAAAGATAGGGTTATTCATCATTTTGTCTTAAATTATATAAATTGTATTGATAAAAAATTTATTGATGATTGTTATTCTAACAGAAAAAATAAATGAATTCATAAAGGCGTAAAAAGACTTCAAAAGTTTATGCATAAAAAAAATCAATACTATCTTATGGCGGACATTAAAACATTTTTTCCTTCTATAAATAAAGAGATACTATATAATTTAATCCTTAATCATGTTAAATCTATAGAAGAACTATCCTGTGAGGAAAAAAATATAGTATTAAATCTTTTAGAAAAAATAGTTTTTCAAGATCCCATAAAACCACTTCCTGTTTTTAAAGGTAATAGAAAAAATCTTTCCTTAGTTCCTAAAGAAAAATCTTTATTTTATTCTTCTAAGGATGTTGGATTACCAATAGGAAGTCTGACCTCGCAATTTTTTGCAAATATATATCTTAATGAATTAGATCAATTTATCAAACATAAACTAAAAATAAAGTACTATATAAGATATGTAGATGATTTTATTATTTTAGCAAACGATACAAAAACGCTTTTAATGATTAAAGATCAAGTACAAAACTTCCTTTATGAAAAATTAAAGCTCACTCTCCATCCTAAAAAAATTGTAATTCAACATAAATCAAAAGGAATAAATTTTTTAGGATATATTGTTAAAGAAAATTATATTTTAATTAGAAAGAGAACTGTAAAATCTTTTGAGAGAAAACTATATTTTTTTAATCATTTACTGGATCCTATAAACTTTCCCATTAAAGATATTCCCGTAACATTGAATCTTGGTAAAAAGTATCAAAGAAAAGAAATTACTCCCCCCATCGATCCGGATTTAGCCTTTTTACAAAAAGTTCTTGCTGTTCTTAACTCATATTATGGTATTTTTTCTTTTGCGAGTACATATAATCTAAGAAAAACATTATACCAAAAACATTTTCATCATCTTAAAAAATATTTTTTGCCTAAAAATAATTATAAGATATTAAAAATAAATTCCGCCTTTATTAAAAAGCGGAAGTCCTAATGATGGATACAATGTGTTCCTAGCGAACGCAACGAAACCAACTATATGTATTATTATTGTTGTTGCTGTTATTGTTGTTGTAGCCGTTAACCGCCTGCTCAGAAAAACAAACCCAAACAGTAGTGCACTTTTATTTTAAAAAATATTTAGGTTTCCCCAAAAATTCTCTGTTTTTAAAAAACGATATACTTAAAAATAAGTAAAAAGTGCCGCACACAAAATAATCCATTTCTTCAGAAAGCCTTATTA
>JAQTWS010000002.1:0-12616 GCA_028689175.1 Minisyncoccota bacterium | reverse complement strand
GGAGTACTTGTAAACTCCCACCTATCAGCTAAAGAATTACTAAATGATGTCATTCCATTGCCATTTGGACCGCCTCTAGATGTGCAAGCAGCTTGGATTTCTTCTTTTGTTGGAATTCTTGCGCCAATATCTGCACATTGCCTTAATGCATTATTATATGGCCATTCGCCTGAATTATATCCTCCAGCAAATCTTGGATAAGCATCAATATGCATTGTCTTTCCATTATATGTAAATTCAAGACCTCCTCCTTCCTTGCAAAGATTTGCATAATTATCAGGACATGAATAGCCTGTTCCAGTTTGCGCTAATAAATCGCTTGAATCATAGCCATCTAACAAATCAGCGTTTAGATTAACTATTTTTCCCTTACCTGCGTCTACATCTTGTTTATCTGGAGATGTATTTAAAGGGGCTTTGTACACGCTTGGCATAGTAGTTGGCTCAGTCCAAGAAAATACTGAATAAGATATTCCAATAGTGAATATTCCTACTAAAAACATTATGAGTATTTTATTTTTTTTATCCATATTTTTATTATTTATTAATTATTGCTTTTCCTATTATTTGTTGCTTTGAAATAAAGCTAAATTTCCTTGAATCAAAGGTTGATGGAGCTGTATTGTCTCCTAAAACTAAATAGTTATTTCTAGGAATTACATTGTCTTCTAATGGTATTAACAATATCCTTTGCTGAGATTGATTGATTCTATACTTTTCACCTGCTGAATTTACTGCAAATTCTCCATTGATTTTAATAAATTCGTCTTTAAACTCTAAAATATCTCCCTCCATAGCCATTACTTTTTTAATGTAGTCTCCTTCTCTTGTTTTAAAGTTGAATATAATAATATCTCCCTTCTTTATTTCATTACAATCATAATAGTTTTCATAAGTAGTTACTGCTTCTCCATCTTGAAGTAGTGGGGACATAGAAGTTCCGTCAACTGTTCTCGTCTTTGTTTCAAAACATGGTTGATCAATTATTATATTATTATCATCATCTTGTTTTAAAAAAACAAAGTATATGAAAAAAGCAATTAATACAATTGCTAAAAACATGATAATTAGTTTTTTTATACTAATGTTATTATTTTGGTTCTTCTTTGTTTCCATAGCTGGCATAGTTTGATTAATTATTTTTTATCAATTAAAATATACCATATATATAACGCAAGTCAAATTTACATACCATTCTCTTCTCATCTTCTGCCTATACCACAGTGAAGCCGCTATAGTTCCTAAAATATCAGTCTCTACTTATATCAAAAATATGCTGTAATTTTTAGTATCCTTAATTGCTTAAATGACTATTAAAAATTGACATAAAAATAATCTTATGTTAATCTTAAGATAAATAATATTAAAAATAAACTTATGGCAAACAACAATAAAAATATAATCGGACTAAGAGAATTTAGAGAAAATACGAAAACTTTGATCTTGGATATTCAAAAAGGAGCTTCTTATATTGTAATGAAAAAGAATAAGCCTATTTTTAAAATATCTCCTATTGACGATGAAAGATGGGAAGAGGTAATTGATTTCACTAAAATAAAAAAGGGAGGAGTTGATATCGATGAACTTTTAGAACGTCTTTAATCTATGGGTAAAATACAGAAACTCCTAAATTCTTTGTCCGAAAAAGAAAAATCAAAAATAAAAGAGATTCTTTTTAAAATTAAATCTCAAGATTTAAATAATTTAGATATTAAAAAATTAAAAGGAAGAGAAGATATTTTTAGGGCTAGAAAAGGAAAATTAAGAATTATTTTTATCTACAAAAAGCAAAAGATTCATATCCTATCTATAGAAAGACGAAGCGATAATACTTATAATTAAAATTTATCATTTTATAATTATTCTATCATGCGAAAATAAGCATGAAAAGCAGTTTTTGTGCTGATTTATTTTTTGTAATTTATTTAATTAATTCTTTATAAATTCCTGCTTTTGCAATAATCATAGATGGAATAGTAATAATAAGACCTATTCCAAAAAACATAAATCCGGCTAAATTAAATAAATCAGAAATTATTAAAAACCATAATAAATTCCAATGAACACCTGATGCGAGCGAGTTACTCTTGCGAAAAGCTTGCCTTATGCCTATATCCTTTTCGTCTAAAATTATAAAAGGGACGAACTGATATTTAATCATGGCAATTATTCCTGGTACTATAAAAAATATCAATCCCATAAAAACAATAGCAAAATACATTGTTAAAGCTAGTATAAATTTATTTAAAACTAATGGCAAATCGTCTGTTTTTTTCAAATCTACTTTTTTGTTTTTCAATAAGCCTAAAGATATTTTGTATATACCAATAAAAATAATATAATAAAAAATTATTGCTATTATAAAAAATGCAGTGTCCGAAAAAGAAGAAATACCAAAACTATTCATAAAAGCAATTGTTGCAAAAAAAGTAAATATAAAAAATGCAACAAAAAACCATGCATTATTTATGGCTTTATTAAATCCAAGGCCGATATTTTCACCTATATCTAAATTTTTCATTTTTATGAGCACCCTCCACAACTACCACATGATCCTGAACAGCCCTGTGGAGGATTTTTAAATAATTCTTTTAATTCCTTTTCGTCTAAAACTACTCCTGAAGAAACAATAATGTTATTAATAACAACTAAAGGAAGTTCATAAAAATCACTATCTTCCTTTACAAAAACAACTTCAATTTCTTTTAAATCTTTAGAAGCTTTCTTTGCGTTTTCAAAAAGCTTTTCTGGTTTATTTTTATCAACAATTAAAACTTGCATAATAAGATTATACTAAAACTATTTTAATCGCGCAAGCTTTTTTTGGTAATTTATAGCAAAACGATGAGCTTCATTTCTTGCGTTTATAAAAAGTTCTTTATTGCTTTCTATAAAAGAAATAATCTTTTTGTCTTTTGAGCCATATATGAATTCATCTTTTTTACGATCTCTTCCTTTTGCAATCCCAAAAACAAAAACCTTTGTAAATATTTTTTTAGCTAAATTGACTTGCGCCTTTCCACCATCCACAAGAACAATGTCTGGCATTTCCCAATCTGTATGAGTAAGTCTTCTTTTAAAAACTTCTTTTAAACAATCTATATCACTTTGTTTTTCTACAGTTTTGATCTTAAATTTTCTATAATCTTTTTTTAAAGGACCGTTTAAATTGAAAACTACCATGCTTCCTACTTTATAATTCTTGCCTAAATTAGAAATATCATAACCTTCTATTCTTTTTATAGAAACTTCATTTTTAAAAATATCTTGAACAAAGCTTTTGTTTATAAAGGATGCATCCTGTATTTTTTGAAGTCTTTTAATTTGAAACTTTATTCTATTTGCTTCTTCAAATTGTTCATTTTTAGAAAAACTTTTCATTTGTTTTTCTAAATTTTTTATAACTGCTTTTTTATTTCCATTTAAAAATTGAATAAGTGGCTTAATAACTCTGTTACCATATTCCTCCTCGTTAATAATACCTATACAAACGCCTAAACATTTTTTAATTTGAAAATCAAAACAAGCTCTTTTTTGATTTGGCTCACACTTAGATATATAAAAAAGAGAATGTAAAATTCTCACCATTTCAGATGTTTTAATGTTAGGATAAGGTCCAAATAATTTCTTAATTTTTTTCTTATCAAGACCTTTTAATTCATGTCCTCTTATGGTTTTTAATTTAGGAAATGGTTCTTTTGTTAAATAAAGATAAATCCAGCTTTTGTCGTCTTTGCCCATCACATTGTATTTAGGTCTAAATTTTTTAATATATTTAGCCTCAAGAATAGCTGCTTCAATTGCTGAATCTGTACTTATCCATTTTATATCATTAATTTCATTGATTAAAAGTTCTATTGGTCTTATATTTTTAGAATTAGAAAAATAGCTTCTTACTCTTTTTTTAAGAGAAGCAGCTTTTCCAACGTATAAAAGTTCTTTATCTTTATAAAAAAGATAAATACCTGGACTATCTGGTAAATTTTTAATAATCATAATATATTTTTCAAATATTTCCCTGTATAAGAAATTGTACTTTTTCTCGCAAGTTCTTCAGGAGTTCCTTCTGCTACTATCTCCCCACCAAAATCACCACCTTCAGGACCAAGATCAATAATCCAATCTGCGGTTTTTATAAAATCTAAATTGTGTTCAATTACAAGAACTGTGTTGCCTTGCGAAACTAATTTTTGAATAACTTCTATTAATTTTTTAACATCTTCAAAGTGAAGTCCTGTTGTTGGCTCATCCAATAAATACAACGTTTTAGTTGTACTTCTTTTTGCAAGTTCCTTACTTAACTTAACTCTTTGAGCTTCTCCGCCAGAAAGAGTTGTGGCTGACTGTCCTAGCCTTAAATAGTCTAATCCAACTTCGTTCAATACTTTAAGTTTATCGTAAATTTGGGGTATGTCTTTAAAAAATAAAGCGGCTTCTTCTATTGTCATATTTAAAACTTCTGCTATATTTTTCCCTTTATAATGTATCTCAAGTGTTTCCTTATTAAATCTTTTTCCACGACAAACATCGCAAACTATCTCTACGGTCGGCAAAAAATGCATTTCTATTTCTATAACGCCCCTACCTTCACAATGTTCACATCTACCCGTCATCATATTAAAACTAAACCTACCCGCTTTAAATCCTTTAATTCTAGCTTCCTTAGTTGATGCAAATAATTCTCTTATACGATCAAAAACTTTAGTATATGTTGCAGGATTTGATCTTGGAGTTCTTCCTATAGGAGATTGATCTATCCTAATTATTTTATCAATGTATTCTAAATTTTTGATCTCCTTCACCTCTTTATTAAAATTTTCTATCCTTAATTTTTTATTTACTGCGTAATTATAAATAATATCGTTCATTAATGTTGACTTTCCAGATCCAGAAACTCCGGTAAAACATACGAATCTTTGAAGAGGAATTTTAACATTTATATGTTTTAAATTATTAGCATAAGCGTCCTTGACTTCAAGCATGGGAACTGATTTATCTATAATCCTTCTTATTTTAGGTATTTCTATTTTTAATTCTTTTCTTAAGTATTTCCCTGTTAAACTTTTACTCTGATCTCCTATTGTTTTAACATCAGATTCAGGTTTTGAATTAAAAAGCATAGTTTCAAGAGGTCCTGAAAAAACTATTTCTCCGCCATGTTCCCCTGCGAATGGTCCGAAATCTACAATCCAATCAGAGGCTAATATTGTATCTTCATCATGCTCTACTACAATAATTGTATTTCCAATATCACACAAATTCCTAAGGGTTTTTACAAGTTTTTCATTATCTCTTTGATGAAGGCCAATTGTTGGCTCATCTAAAACATAGAGTGCTCCTACAAGTTTTGTTCCCACTTGAGAAGCTAATCTAATCCTCTGTGCTTCTCCACCAGACAATGTTCCGGCTCTCCTATTCAAATCTATGTAATTTAAACCCACATTAAGCATAAACTCTAAACGATTTTTTATTTCATTTAAAATAATTTCAGAAATTTCTTTTTCTTTTGAACTTAATTTTAAATTAGCTATAAAATTAAATGCCTCTTCAATGTTTAAACTTGTAACATCCCAAATATTTTTAGAATTAATTTTTACACTAAGAGCATTTTTATTTAATCTTTTACCTAAACATACAGGGCAAGGTTTTTCAGAAAAAATATTTTCTGTCCCTATACCCTTACAGTATTCGCAAAATCCATAAGGACTATTAAAACTAAACAGTCTTGGTTCTATTTCGGGAAAACTAAAACCACATTTAGGACAAGAATAGTTCGTGCTAAAAATAAATTCTTCGTTATTTAATCTTAAAATACAAAGTCCGTCAGACATATCAATGGCAGTTTCAACTGCTTCGCTTAATCTAAAATAAAAATCTTTATCAATTTTTACATCTTTAAATTTATCTATGACAACTTCGATTGTGTGTTTTTTTCCTTTTTCAATAAAAATTCTTTCTGTTAATTTTTTAAATTGTTCATCTATTCTTACCTCAAGAAATCCGGAATCATATAAATCTTGAATTAATTGATAATATTCCCCTCTTCTTCCTCTAATAATAGGAGATAAAATCATTATTTCTCCCAAATCCCTTTTATCCAATTTTTTTTTAATATTGTCTATTATTTCATCAATTGCCATCTTTTCTATAGGAATCATACACTCTGGACAATAAGGTTTTCCTATCCTTGCAAACAAAACTCTTAAATAATCATATATTTCAGTTATTGTGGCAACTGTTGATCTTGGATTTGCATTATGAGCTTTCTGACTTATTGAAATTGCTGGAGACAACCCTTCTATTTCATCCACATCTGGCTTTTGCATTCCTCCTAAAAATTGTCTAGCATAAGTAGATAAAGATTCTAAATACCTTCTTTGTCCCTCTGCAAAAATAGTATCAAAAGCTAAGCTAGATTTTCCAGATCCAGATAAACCCGTAAATACGATCATTTTATCCCTTGGAAGCTCAAGTGAAACATTTTTAAGATTATGCTCTCTTGCGCCTTTTATAATAATTTTATTTTGCATTTTTTTTAAGTTCTTTTTCTAATGCCTTAATCTCATCTCTAAGCAATGATGCTAATTCAAATTCTAACTTTTCCGCTGCTTCGGTCATTTGTTTTTTCTTTGCTCTTATGATCTCTTTAATATTTCTAGCATCTCCCAGAAGATCTAACCGTACAAATTCTTTTTTTTCTTTTGTTAATCCGAACTGATCCAATATATTTGTTATACTTTTCTTTATAGTTTTAGGAGTAATATTATGCTCTTTATTGTACCTCAATTGAACTTCTCTTCTTCTTTCAGTTTCTTCTACTGCTTTTTTAATAGACTGTGTGATCTCCTCTGCGTATAAAATAACTCTTCCGTTTTCATTTCTAGCAGCCCTACCAATCGTTTGAATTAAACTTGTTTCATTTCTGAGAAAGCCTTCTTTGTCAGCATCTAATATTGCGACAAGAGATACTTCTGGAATATCTAGACCCTCTCTTATTAAATTAACTCCGACTATGACATCTATCAAACCCTTTCTTAAATCGGTAATAATTTCAACTCTTTCAAGAGTTTTAATATCAGAATGTAAATACTTTACTTTAAATTTTTTATCTTCTAAAAAAGATGTTAAGTCTTCTGCCATTCTTTTAGTTAAAGTGGTAACCAGTGTTTTTTCCCCTCTTTCAACCTGAACTTCTATTTCTTTAATTAAATCGTCTACTTGGGATAAATTTTTAGAAGAGGAAATAATCGGTCTTATGTCTATTTCGGGATCAACTAATCCGGTCGGTCTTACTATTTGATCTACAACATTTTGACTTGAGGAAATTTCTTCAGAAGAAGGTGTTGCTGAAACATAGATAACATTTTTAATTAAATTATTAAATTCAGAATATTTTAAAGGACGATTATCATATGCTGAAGGTAATCTAAATCCATGATCTATTAAAGATTTTTTTCTTGCCCTATCGCCATTATACATTGCTCTTAACTGTGGAAGAGTGACATGGGATTCATCGATAATAATTAAAAAATCATCTTCAACTTCTTTAAAATAATCAAGAAGAGTAAAAGGCGGTTCACCTCTTTTTCTTTTGTCAAAATGAGCTGAATAATTTTCTATCCCTTGACAATATCCGATGTTTTCAATCATTTCAAGATCGTAATTGACTCTTCTTTTTAGTCTTTCATACTCCACAATCTTTCCTTCTTTTTCAAAATATTTTAGCCTTTCGTTAAGCTCTTTCCTTATATTATTCAAAGCAAAAGCTTTTTCATCTTCATTAATAATATAATGGGTTGCGGGAAATATATTCACCGTATCCAACTCTTTTATAAGCTCTCTTGTTAGGTAATCTAATAATTCTATTTTTTCTATTTTGTCTGAAATTATAAATCTATAAATAGCTTTTTCATTAACAGGCATTACTTCTAAAATTTGGCCTCTTAAACGAAAAGTTCCTCTTTTAAGATCACTCGTTGTTCTCTCAAAATGAATTTCAATTAATTTTTTTGCAAGCTCTCTATGTTTAATAATGTCTCCTTTGTTAAATTTAAAAATAATTTTTTCATATTCTTTGGGTGATCCTAATCCATAAATCGCTGAAACAGATGCAACGATAACTACATCTTTTCTTGTTAAAAGTGCTTGTGTTGAAGCGTGGCGTAATCTATCAATTTCATCATTTATTTGTGCTTCTTTTTCAATATAAGTATCGCTACTTGCTAAATAACTTTCTGGCTGATAGTAATCATAATAACTTACAAAATATTCTACTGCATTATCTTTAAAAAATTCTCTAAATTCATTACATAATTGCGCAGCTAATGTTTTATTATGAGATATAACTAAAGTTGGTTTTTGAAATTTTTCTATTACATTTGCAATTGTAAAAGTCTTTCCCGAACCAGTTACGCCGCGAAGTGTTTGTCTTTTATATCCTTTTTTGAGTCCAGTAAAAAGCTCCCTAATTGCCTTAGGTTGATCTCCTTTTGGTTTAATTTTTGTTTTTAATTTAAAATCCATGGCAAACAAAATTTACCAGAAATGAATATATAAATCAATACGAAAAAGAAGATTTTATTATTTTATTTTATAGACAATATTCACATTAGAGGTAATATTATTTTCTCCTGGTTGAATTGAAGGTGCTGACGTTGTCGCACTGTCCATTGCTTTCATTGCATTATATTCACGATTAACAACAGGAGTGTATGTGTTTTCATAAAAACCAATTATATCTTTTAGTGAAATACCTAATTCTTTTTCTAGTTTTTTTGCTTTTGATTTAGCATCTTCTATTGCTTTTTCTCTTGCTTGTTCTTTTAATAATTCATCATTATCAATAATAAACTGAAGATTGCTAATGTTATTGGCTCCTCTTGAGGTTGCTCCTTCAATAATTTCCCCGACGCTATCTAAATCTCTAACCTTAACATTCAAACTTTGATTAACTTCATAAGAAACTAAATAACGATTTTTATAATCATTTAAATATTCATACCTAGGACTAATGTTATATAATTTTGTTTTAATATCCCTATCCTCTATATTATTTTCTTTTAAAAAAGTAATGATTGTATTTATTTTTTGATTGTTTTCATTACTTGCTATACCTAAATCTTTGTTTTCAGAAATAACAGTTAATGTTATCTCTACTACATCTGGTTTTGCATTAATTTCAGAGAATCCAGTAACTGAAATTGTATTATCTTTGTCTTCATCTTTTATTAGATTAAATACTGAAAAAGCTAAAAAAATAATTAAAACTCCGATTAAAATATTTATTAAGTTTTTAAAAGTTTTGTTATAAAGTAAATTTTCCATAATTTTATTCTTCATTTAAATTAAATTCTGTTAAATCGTCATATGGTCCATAAATTTGACCATTTAAATTAACGTAGTATTTATTATCTTTAATATATGAAAACCCTATATTTTCTCCATAAAATTCAACTGTTGGTTTTTCTAGATAAGGACCAAATGCTTTGCCGTTTGTGTTAATATACCACTTATTATTGTAATTCATTGAAAGACCCCATTCGCTTTCATTATAAGTAATATCTACTTCGCCATAAGGGCCAAATTCTTTTTCATTTATAAAAACAATCTTGCTGCCACCTTCTTCGTAAATGGAAATGCTAGTGTTTTTAACCTTCACTTCTTCTTTAAGAATTAACTCGGGCTCTTCTATAATTTCATCTTCTTCTTTAATGGGAGTTTCTCCTTCTTCATTAATAGAAGTCTCCTCGTCTTCTATTATTGGTTCTTCTTCAAAAGGAACGGTACATGTAATATTGTCTCTACTACAATAAGAAACATCAATATTTCCAATATAATCGTTATCTATGCATAAATTTACACCATCTTTTACTAAAGAAAGGCAATACGTTTGATTTTGCGGATTAATATTACTTATAATATTTGTCGCTCCTAATGCTTTAAGTTCATTGATACTGTTTAAAAAATCTTGATTATCATATAGATGTTCGTATCCATCTGTAATATTTCCTATTGTATTTTTAATATCAAAAAGTTCAGAATTGACTTTTTCAATTGAAGATGGTTCTTCTTGATTGGAAACATTATTATTGCTTTCATTTTTTGAAAACATTAAACTAACAATAAAGATTATACCAATTAAAGAAAATATGATTATTGATAAAACTATAATTAATCTTTTGTCCATATTATTTTAATATTAATGATTATTAAATTATCTCGTTTTTGTTGCGTTAGGGGCTAACACAACTTCTTTTTCGATACAATTATAGCCTTTGTCATGTTTCCACATATTATCTAGATAGTTCCTCTTTTTTTCTAAATTAGAAGATAAAAATTCTGTGCATAATTTATATCTTTTACTATTAATAACTTCATAAATATATTCTTTTTCATTTATGGGATTAGCAGTATTAAATGACAAAAATTCTGTACTTTTTTGAAGTTCTTCTAAGACATTTGGCATCCGTTCGTTTTTATTATAATAATCATCAATAGCATATTTTATATCATTAAAATCTTGCATAATTCTTTCATCCAACTTACGATTGCGGGCCTCAGTGGGAGATTCTATTATAAAAAGAGATGCTATAAAACCACAAGTAATTATTGCTAAAGAAACAAAAAAGAAAATCTTATTAACTTTATTAACTGCAAAATCCTGTCTTTTGATATCGTAAAAATAAAAACCAAAAATTAAAGAAGCTATAAATAAAACTGTTAAGGCTTTAAAAATAAAATTAATTGTTAATGCTCCATCCAAGAAATTATTTAAAATTCCTATTAAAGACCCTATCACAACAACACTTGATATAAATAATATAAAATATGTAAGCCATCTTCTAACTTCAGAGTCTTTTTTAAGTTCCCCTATTTTTAAATTATAGTAAATCTTACTCATTACCAAATAAAAAATAGGAGTTGCTATTAAAATTCCAGAAATAGCAGACTTTAATGGAGAACTATTGTAATAAACTGTCTTTGCGATGTCGGGAAAAAATTTATTTATTAATTCAAATACAATACTTCCAAAAGATATAGATATTATAAATAATGTTACAAGCGAAAGCATGTAATAAAATGCAAATTTTGCTGAATTCATACTATAATAATACCATATAGAAAAAAACAATCAAGAACAAGGTATTTTCTTTTTTTAAAAATAGTTGTAAAATATTTTTATTAATTATTAATTTTTAAAAATATGTCGCCCCAAAAATATATTTCACAAAAAGATTTTGATAAAATAAAAACTTTTTCAAAAGATAAAAAAACACCGCTTTTAATAATAGATAAAAGTAAAATTGAAGAAAGATATGATGAGCTTAAAAAGAATTTACCTTTTGCAAAAATATATTATGCAGTTAAGGCTAATCCAAATGATGAGGTCATTAAAATTCTAGACAAAAAAGGATCCAATTTTGATATCGCTACTATTTTCGAAATGGATCAATTAATTAGACTCGGAATATCAGCGGATAGAATGAGCTTTGGAAATACTATAAAAAAAGAATCTGATATAGCCTATGCCTATAAGAAAGGGGTTAGACTTTTTGCGACCGATTCTCTAAGTGATTTAAATAAAATATCGCGCCAAGCCCCTGGATCAAAAGTTTTTTTTAGATTGCTTTGTGATGGAAATGGGGCGGATTGGCCTCTTTCAAGAAAGTTCGGAGCTTATCCTGACATGATTTTTAGATTAATTCTTAAATCTAAAAAGTTAAATTTAATCCCTTATGGATTATCTTTTCATGTAGGTTCTCAACAAAGAGATATTGGACAGTGGGACAATGCTATTTCTCAATGCAAGTATTTATTTGATTCATTGACTGATGCTGATATCGAACTTAAGCTAATTAATATTGGTGGAGGATTTCCTTCAAATTACCTTGAACCGACACAAAATATTTCTATTTATGCAAAAGAAGTAACTAGATTTTTAAAAGAAGATTTTGGCCCAAATTTACCAGAAATAATCATTGAACCAGGAAGATCGCTTGTTGCTGATTCAGGAGTGCTTGTAACAGAAATTATTATGGTTTCTTCTAAAAGTACTACGACAAATTATGATTGGGTTTATACAGATGTAGGAAAATTTGGAGGATTAATTGAAACAATAGATGAAGCTATTAAATACCCTATTTTAACAGATGATTTAGATTGCAAAGAAACAAAAGAAGTAATTTTGGCTGGTCCAACATGTGATAGTATGGATATACTATATGAAAACTATAAATATAAATTAAGTAAAAATATTAAAGAAGGAGATAGATTATATTTCCTAACAACTGGAGCTTACACAGCAAGCTATAGTTCTGTTTATTTTAATGGATTTCCTCCTTTAAAAGTTTATGTTATTTAATCTAATTGGGCTTTTCTTTTTGCCTATCATTTTTATTTCTCCCTCAATTAAAAATGCATAATTTCCCTTAACAATAATCTCTACTCCCGGCTCTATTAATAAAATCACGCTTTCGGGAATAAAAATATTTCCAACAACTATATATGGACTATTTTTGAGTTCCCAAATGGTATCTCTTTCTATAATCCCACTAACCAAAGTTTCCGTTTTTTGAACTTCTTCTTTTAACTTTTTATTATTAATTAATTCACCCCA
>JAQTWS010000065.1 GCA_028689175.1 Minisyncoccota bacterium | reverse complement strand
TTAAAGAAATTACTGTTGAGAATGGGGATCCTTATGAAATTCCCTCAAATGGTAGTTTAGAAACTATTAAGATAGAAGAAGGAACTACTGATCCAAAAGTTAGATTTACTTTAAATAGCGATGAAAAAGCGGAGATAAATAAAGAGCTGACAATTGATTCTCAGAATACAGGCATGCAAATAGTGTTTCCGGGGGGTACAAAAATTTCTGGCTTAAATCCTGATGGAATAATGGCTTTACCAACAAAAGTAACATCAGTATCTATTCCAGCAAAAGAAGGTTTTGCAATAAGCCAACTGTTTGCTATAGAGATTGGTGATGGATCATTGACTTTTGACAAGCCAGCTAAACTAGTTTTCCCTGGTATGGCAAAGCAAAAAGTAGGTTTTAAAATAGGTGCTGGGGAGTTTAAGGAAATAACATCCGATTGTGGTAATGAAAGCCCTGCATTAAATCCAAATTCTGAGTGTAAGTTTGATAGAGGCAATGATTTATTAGTTTTTACAAATCACTTTACTGAATTCGCAGTTTATTCAGAATCAGCTATATCTACAGGAGGAGGCGGAGGAGGAGGAAGCGTTGTGCAATATTTAAACATTTCAAATGTAAATGTAAATTTAAAAAATGATGAGGCAAGTATTACATTTAATGTTAACAGACCTGCTTCAATTGTTTTGAAATATGGATTAGGAGAAGGTGTCTATACAAATGAAATTAAAGAAACACAATTAAAAACTTCTCATAGTTTTAATTTAATAAATTTAAAAGAAAATAAATATTATTATAAAATAGAGGCAAGGGATAAAGAAGGATCTTCAGCAAGCTATTCTCAAAGTTTTACTTTATCGGGAGTTCCAGCTATAAACGAGATAAACAATGCGGCAAATATGGAAACCTCTACAAAAGTAAAAGATCAAAAGACATACAATTATAATGGTGTTATTACAACTAAGCCATTAAATGAAATGAGTAAAGATGAATTATTTAGGTTGTTCTTAATTTTACTTTTAAAATCATTATTAGCTCAAAAGGGAATTACATTATAATTAATTTTTAAAAATATGGAAAATCAAAAAAGAAATAAAATAATCCTATCATGTTTAATATGTTCTATAATGGCTTTTGGAATTTTCTTTGCCTTAGATGAGAATAAAAAAATAAACGAAAATAAAGCCTCAGTAATTGATTTGTACAATAATGAATTGAAGAAGCTTAAATATGATATTGATGGGGAAATGATTGATACATATATAGATACAGCAAAAGGAAATGTTATTTCAGATGATAAGGCAATAGACACATCTGAATTAATTACTAAAACAATTACATATTTAGATGATTATTTTGCAGATGAAAATTCAGTTTCGCTTAAAAAAGTGGAAGAAGACAAAGATTTAAGTTTGTATAAATTACAATTTAAGATAGGGGATAAGGTTTCAGAATTTTATGTTACTAAAGATGGAGAAAAGATATTTATGGGCGATTTTTTAAGCATGAATGAGACTAAAGATATTGAGATTTTGGGAGGATTTTTTGAAAGAGGTATTGACCTTAAATTAATTGATGGGAAAATTCCTCTATACTTCTATGGTGTCTCTTCTTGCCCTCATTCAATATGGCAATATGAAATTATCAACGTTATAAAAGGAAAGTTTGGAAAAGATGTCATCATTTATGATTACATGGATTCTGATAAGGAAGAGGATTATTTCTTTAATTATAGTGATGGGTCAATGCCACTTATAGTTATTGCTGATAAGTATTTCAGAGTAGGTTCGGGGGAAGAAATTGGAAAAGATGCTGACGTTAATGCTATATCTTCTATAATTTGTCAAATACAGGATCTAAATGCTTGTAGATAATTTAAAGTTCGTTTTGGTACGGGGAAACAGATGAACTATTGACAAATTGTTTTAAATATAATATAATTTAGAAAATATTGGGAAGGCGAGGTCTCTAATATTAAGGGATCTCGTTTTTTAATTTAAAGTTATGAAAACATTTCAAAGAACGAAAAATAGATTTAGATCAGGAAAAAGTTTTTCAAATAATCGAAAGAATTTTTCAAATAAGAAAATTGATATTTCAAGATTTATTGCCGAAAGTTCAACAAACACGGAGCAAGAAAACTATTCTCCTAAATATAAGTTTACTGATTTTAAGATTGAAGAAAAATTAAAGAATAATATTGTTAAAAAAGGATACAATAATCCGACTCCGATTCAGGATGAGATTATTCCTGTTATTTTAGACAAAAAAGATGTTTTAGGTATCGCAAATACTGGTACTGGAAAAACAGCCGCTTTTTTAATACCCAAAATTAATCACTCGATGCTAGACAAAAAAGACAAAACAGTGATTTTAGCTCCGACAAGAGAGCTTGCTCTTCAAATAGAAAAAGAGTTTAATGATTTTGCGAGAGGATTGAATATTTTTTCTGTTTCTTGCATAGGAGGTACAAGTATCAGAAAACAATTTTCAGATCTTAAAAGAAATCATAATTTCGTGATTGGTACTCCTGGAAGAATAAAGGATTTAATTCAAAGAAAAGCCTTGAATCTTTCTTTTTTTAACACTGTTGTTCTAGATGAGGTAGATAGAATGCTTGATATGGGATTTGTTAATGATATTAAATTTATACTAGAAAAGATGCCTAAAGAAAAACAGGCTCTTTGTTTTTCAGCCACAATTTCAAATGAAATAGAGGGGCTTGTTAACAAGTTTTTAAATTCTCCTATTAAAGTTTCTGTGAAAGTCAGAGAATCCTCTAAAAATGTTAATCAAAATGTCATTAAAACAAACGATAAATTAGGAACTTTATGCGATCTTTTAAATAAAGATAATTTTAATAAAGTGCTTGTGTTTGGAAAGACAAAACATGGAGTAGAAAAACTTTCTAGAATCTTAAGAGAAAAAGGATTTAAAGTAGAGTCAATACACGGAGATAAGACTCAGTCAAAAAGACAAAAAGCTTTAGCGTTATTTAAAGAAAATAAGGTAAGGGTGCTTATTGCCACAGATGTTGCTGCTAGGGGATTAGATATTAATGACATTACTCATGTTATTAACTATGACATGCCTGCAACTTATGAAGACTATATTCACAGAATTGGAAGAACGGGTAGGTGTGAAAAAAAGGGAAGTGCAATAACTTTTGTGTAAACTATAAGGGGCTTTTAGTAAAACCCTTGATTATGTGTTTTTTTTATGCTATAAGAATGATATGCAAAACGAGACATTATTACAAAAATTAAACGATACAGTAAAGGTACCAAGACCGGGCGATATTATAAACGGCACTGTTTTGGCTATTGAGAATTTGTGCATCTACTTAGATATTGGTCCTGCAAAGACAGGCGTAATTTATGGGGCAGACTATCAGGGCGCGAAGAATATTTTAAAAAATTTAAAAATAGGAGATCCTATATCAGTAAAAGTTGTTACGTCTGAAAATGAAGATGGTTTTGTTGAATTATCTCTTAAAGAAGCTGCTCGTGAATTGGCTTGGCAGAAAGTAAAGGATGTAAAAGAATCAAAAGAACCATTTATTGTTAAGATTGAAAAAGTAAATAAAGGAGGGTTAATAACTCAATTATTTGGATTTCCAGCATTTTTACCAACATCACAATTATCCTCAGCTAATTATCCAAGAGTGCCAGAGGGGGATAAGGTTAAGATTTTAAGGAAATTGCAATCTTTTATTGGGAAGGAGTTTGAGGTTAAGGTTTTAGATTTTGATGAAAAAGAAGGACAAATAATATTGACTGAAG
>JAQTWS010000064.1 GCA_028689175.1 Minisyncoccota bacterium | reverse complement strand
TATTTAAACAAGGAAGATTTAATTAAAAAAATTAATAATTTACCTTTAAAGTTATGAAAAAAATATATGTAGCCGGAGACATGGAGGGAATAGCAGGAAATGTAAGATGGGACGAAGTCGACCCTTTAAAACCCGAATATTTACAATTTCAAAAAATTTGGACAGATGAGGCTAATTTAATTTGCAATCTACTAGAAGAAGATTTTGATGAGATAGTGTATAAAGATGGACATTGGTTTGAAACAAATGTCTTCTTATCTGATTTTAATGAAAAGGTGAGCTTGATCCGTGGAGATGATGGAAAGGGGCTAACAGGACTTAATAAAGCCTATACGGGGGTTATTTTGCATGGATATCATGCAGCAGGAGGAAAGCATTATCCACTTGCTCATTCTTTTACGGATCAAACTATTTTTTATATAAAATTAAATGGTATTTTGATTGGAGAAACAACGTTTTCTATATTCAATGCTTTCAAAGAGAGTGTTCCCGTTTTTTATATCAGTGGAGATGAAGAGGCGGTTAGAGAGGCAAAATTATGGATTCCGAATATTTTTTCAACAATAACTAAAACTCTTTCTGAATCTTCATATATTTGTAAATCTCCTAAAAAAGTTTCGAAAGAAATGTCTAAAAACCTAGAAGAAGCATTAGACACCTTTAAGGAAATGGGCGAAGATTTCTTTAATGTAATTCTTCCCAAAGAATTTAAAGTCGAGATTAAATATACTTCTAAAGTATTAGCACTTAAATATTTAAATTATCCAGGAGCTGAGCTTTTAGAGGATAACATTGTTTTGTTTAAGGCTAAAGACTTAGACGAATTTATAAAGATAATAAATTTATGTATTTAATATGATTATTTTTTTAAACGGATCAATTAATTCTGGAAAAAGTACTGTTGCAAAATTATTGGCTGAAAAGCTGGGGAATTCTGCTATTGTTGAGATCGATAGCTTGAGAGAGTTTATAGATTGGATGCCACTTGAGAAATCAATTCCTATAAATTTACAAAATGCAGTTGCTGTTATAAAAGTTTTTGTAAAAAATAATTTAAACGCAATCATTCCTTATCCTTTAGATAAAGAAAATTATGATTATTTAGCAAAAGAGCTTGATGAATTTAAAAATAATTTACACGTATTCACTCTTAGTCCAAAGCTAGAAATAGCACTCCAAAATAGAGGATTAAGGAAGCTTACTGATTGGGAAAGAGAAAGAATTCAGTATCATTATAGTATTGGAATTAATAATCCAGATTTTGGCGTCATTATAGACAATTCCGACGAGACAGAAGAAGAGACTGTCGGCAGAATTTTAAAAATAATAAAATAATATTTATTATGGATCACGTTGCTATCTTAAGAAAAGATTGGAAACTTTTGCCTAAAATTTTATCAGGAGAGAAGGCGATCGAATCTAGGTGGTACCAAACAAAAAGAGCTCCTTTTAATAAAATAAAAGAAGGAGACTTCGTTTATTTTAAAAATTCTGGAGAAATGGTAACAGCTAAAGCTAAAGTTAAAAAGGTTTTACAATATGAGATTAAAGGAGTTTCAGATTTAGAGTTTCTAGTCAATAAATACGGAGATAAGATTTGTTTGGTTGATAGAGACGTAAGCACTTGGAATAGTAAAATTAAATATTGTATTTTAATTTTTTTAAAAGAAGTTGAAAAATTAAAAAAACCTTTCAATATAAATAAAAAAGGTTATGGGCTAAATTCAGCGTGGCTGGTTGTTGGTAATATTAATCAAATTATTGTTAAATTATGAAAAATATTAATTGTAAAACAGGACTTTGTCCTAATGTAATAAACGAAGAGGTTTTTAAAAAAGAAATTGAGCTTTGTAAAAAATTAAACAAGAAAAATGGTGGCAAGTGTTGCTGGGGAACTTGTGATAATTGCGGAGTAATTCCTTGTCTTTATAAATTATACAAAGGGGAAGTTGTTGATGATGAAAACGACATCAAAGAGTTGAAAAAAAATTTAATGAGTGATGAATAAAGAAAGATTTAAGACAATTAATGCGGTTTATTTGATATTGATAGAGGGGGGCAAGATTTTATTATCCGATAGATTAAATACTGGATATTTTGACGGTTTTTATAGTCTTCCAGCAGGGCATGTTGAAAAAGGAGAAACTCTTAAAGAGGCTATGATAAGAGAGGCTAAGGAAGAGCTTGGTATAAATTTATTAGAATTAGATTTAGTTCATGTGATGTATAGGAATATTTTAGACAAAGAGAGAATAAGTTTCTTTTTTAAATGTAAAAAATATCAAGGAGTTATAAAAAACATGGAAGCGGAAAAATGTGATGATTTGAGTTGGTTTGATGTTAATGATTTGCCAGAAAATATGATTCCATACACAAAAGAAGCTGTTAATTATTATTTAAATAAAGTTCCTTACAGTGAGAGAGAAGATTAACATATTGGAGTTAATTTATTGACTTTTAAAGGTTTTTTTGATATTTCTATTGTGCACATTAAAAACTTAATTGTGTAGGTGAAAAGATTGTTCGCACCGATTTGTTTAATTGAATCTAGCAGTTTTCCGGAAGCGTGGAAAATGCTGGTAAGAGAATGTATGGAGCATGGGGTCAATATAAATTTTGGTGGCCCTAATGAAATAAAAATTGCTAGAGAAATCTCAGGCACAGTAGTTATAGAAGGAGAAGGAGTCAAACAAATACTTGATAGGAAGTTACCTCCAGAAGTCCAATTTAAAGGTAAGGCAGTAGATGCTTATGTCGAGGAATATACCTATGAATTTGCTCAGGCTCAAAATGACCTTCCTTCTGATAGTAATCAAAAACATCCATACACATACATGGGAAGATTCATTTTTCCAACCGATCAGATTGAAAGTTTGAAAGCGGGAATTAAATTTCAGCAAGAAAACAAGATTATGTCTAATAGGGTCCAGATGACTACGTGGCATGCTGAAACTGATTCTTATGCGTCAGCAAGTCCTCCATGTCTCCAGAGAATATGGATAAGATGGAATGCGGATGATAACTCTTTAGATATTCATCTTAATTGGAGATCTAGAGATTTATTCGATGCCTGGACGTCGAATCTTATTGGAATTGTGTGGATGATTAATGAATATATAGCAGAACCTCTTGGTTGTAGGATAGGGAGATTGGTTGATAACTTCGACTCTCTTCATATTTATGATTATAATTGGGACGTAGCGAAAAAAATAAAATAAGAGTTTTTTACAACTCTTTTTTTTATATTTTAGAAAAGTGAAGACTATATAAAATATTTAGATTAATTCAATTTATAAATAAAAAAAGAGGATTTATTTTTCCTCATATTTTAAAATTGCTTCTTTTAAGGGTGGATAGGTGTTGGTAAAAATACAAAAGTATTTTTTTGTTTTTCAAAAATTCTTCAGAAAGTAAGGAATGCGCTTTATTCCAAACTTTAAAAGTTTCTTCTACCTCATTATCGTACCAATCAACAAGCCCTGGAATATTTCTTAGATGTTTTTTAACTAGCAAAGATTTTGTGTCTATGTTGTATTTTTCACAATCTTCTAGAGAAATATTAATAAGACCAATTTTTAAATCCTCTTTGATATCTAAGAGAGAATCTATCTTCGTAAATATTCCAAAATAAGTAGGAAGTTTGTCATTTTCAATACTTAAATCAAAAATGCCAAATATTATTTTAAAGATAGTTTCATCTTGTTTTCTCATATAATAATCTATTTTTCTTTTGGAGATTATTTTTCCTCGACGATAGTATTCATCTTCCATTACTTCGAAAAGTTTTTTAAT
>JAQTWS010000063.1 GCA_028689175.1 Minisyncoccota bacterium | reverse complement strand
CAACAGGATTTAATACATATACATCAAATGCAAGTATTGGTTTAAATCAAGCACAAAGCATTAATTTAAAGAATGCTGCAAAATGGTATCACAATTATGATGGCTCTAAATACCAAATAGATGATGTTAATGTTACTGTTTCTGGAAATACAGCCACATTTAATTTGGGACAAGTTAACTCAGGTTATGCTCCAAATGATGGCTATATCATTTTTTCTGCTGTATCACAAAATTCAACACAAGAAACTAAAACAATAAGAGCAAATGCAGGAAATGATCAAGTAGTAAAATCAGGAGATTTTGTGCAATTAAACAGTTCTAACTCAACAGGTTCTAATTTAACTCATGCATGGACTTGTAGCCAAGGAATTAATTTAAATAATTATAATATAGCAAATCCAAGCTTTGTGGCTCCAACAGTAAACTCACAACAATCATACATATGCGCATTAACTGTAAGTTCTGGTTCTGATTATTCTAATGATAGTGTTAAGATTACTGTAAATCCATATAGTGCGACAAATGTTTCAACAGGTACAGTTTTAGGCGAGCTTATTACTGTAACAGAAAATAATAATGGATCAGTTGTTTTAAATGGAAAAATTACTGAATGTAGTAATAAAAACTGTAAAGCGAGGTTTATTTGGGGTGAAAATACAGGAGTTATCAATCAGACAAATTGGATACAAAATTTAAATAAAGGAGATCAATTTTCTTATCCTTTAATTAATCTTCAAAAAGGAAAGGTATATTATACAGGATTAGAGGTTCAAATGGGATCTCAAACATTCAAAACACAAATTTCTAATTTAACTAAATTTATTACAAAACCAGATAAGCCAACTTCTCTTGCCGCAAAATTAAAAAATAATGTTAATGTTGAGCTTTCATGGAAATTAGGCGAAGGTGGTGATAAAATTTTAGTTAAAAGAAATATTAATGTTTGCCCAACTATATCAGATTTAACCTCTAAAACAGTATATTTAGGAGAAGGAAAAACTATAGCAGATAATTCTCTAAACACTAATACAAGTTATTGTTATAGGGCTTGGATGATAACCTATGATGGGCTTCAATTAATATATTCTGATCCAGCAGAAACTTTAATTTCAACTAAGGCAAAAGCTACAGCAATAAATACTGTCATTACGCCTCAAGTACCTGCAACAAAAGTAGGTTCTCAAATTGAAAAGAAATTTACATTAGAAAGTTCTGCAAGAAATCTTTCGTTAGGTGAAACTCAGTTTAGAAAAAATGTTACTGCTTCAGCTGGGGATAATATAGAATTTTATATAGAGGTTAAAAATACTGGGGAAGATAAATTAGAAAATGTTATTGTTAAAAATTTAATAAATAATGATTTAACTCTTAAAAATATTTTCATCAATAACGTTAGCCATTCTTTAGATGTTCTTGAATATGCATTTATTAAAGAATTAAAAAAGGGAGACACATTTAAAGTTAACTTTACTGTATCTTTAAACGAATATCAAAATGGTGGATCAATAGCAGTAATTACTGAGGCATCTGCAGATGGATTAAATTCTATGACAGATAGTGTGAATATACAAAAAAAATCTATCATTATTGATAATATCGAGGAAGAAACAGTGGAAGCATCTCTTTTTTCAACAATTATGGCTGGACAATGGTTCCCTTGGTCAATACTTGCTTTAATAATACTAGTCCTTTTAATTGTATATTTTTCTCTCAAGGAAGAAAGAAGAAGGAAATAAACATTATGAACAAAATGGTACTGGGCAACCCAGTACCATTTTTTATTAAAAAATGTATAATTATAAATATGGACATTAATAGATTAAAAAAAATTAGAGCTATTTTGTTTGATCTTGATGGAACTCTTGTGTCTGATGAAGATATTCAAGTAGAGACTATGCTAAAAACTATTAACTTTTTTAATATCGATATGTCGATACAAGAATTTTCTAAAAGATTTTCTGGAAAAGGATTATTCCAAATAGAAGAAGATTTAATTAGAGAATTTAATTTAAAAATAAAACAGGGGGATATAAGGAAAAAAAGAAAAGAAATTGTTATAGAATTATTATCTAAAAGAAAAACATGTTGCACTTACTTTGCAAAAGAGTTAGTTCAATTTTTAAATAAAAGATATCCTTTGGCTATATGTTCGGCTGGAGAAAAAGAAGAAGTTTTACTAAAATTAAAAAATAATAATTTATTAAAATATTTTAAAAAAATAATTTGTGCTGAAGACGTAGAAAGATCAAAACCCTATCCCGATATATATATTAAGGGGGCTAAGGAACTAGGATTTATACCTAAAGAATGCTTAGCCTTTGAAGATAGTATAATGGGGTTGACTGCTGCAAAAAGCGCAGGCACAGTATGCTTCGTTGTTCCTGATAAAAAGGCAAAACAGCAAGACTTTTTTCTTGCTGATAGAATATTAGAATCACTTGAAGAGGCTTACAATATCTTTAAGAATATTTAAATCATTTTAAATTTAAAATTTTAAGAGGTTTTTTTGTTAAAAAAATTTGACAAAAACCTCTTTTTATATTATATTAACCGCACAGTTCTTTGAAAAGATTTCCGCAGCAATTTTTTTATCTTTTCGAGATAAGAAATTTGCTGTGGAAACATGGCAAAGGAGATGATGTTGTTATGATTAAAGAGTTTGTAGAGAAAGGAAATGGCACATCAAAGGCTATTGTCCTTATTTGTATCGTGATTATAATCGGTGCGATCATAATCATTGGTTGTGCACCGAAAGATGTTGAACAAAAAATTACATCAGCGCCGACAAATGTTTCGGTAGAAGAAGCATTGGTATTTGAGTTGTTCCAAGGAGAAGGGCTTCCTGAAGTAGGGGAGGATGTTGAATTTTTCGTAAATTCGACCAAGTATCCCCTAAAATCAATGCTTATCCGTTGGGAAGCAACGGATGGGATGATGAAAACGAAGGGAGAAACTGCCAGCCTTACCGTGACACGTCCGGGAGAAATAATAATTTCTTCATGGATCGAGGGAATGGAAGAGACTAAAAGGACGATTACAGTTCGGACTTTTCAGAAACCTGAGCTAAAAATTGTTCTTGAAAAATCTTGGCTTTTAATGAATGACCGGATAGGTTATTCAATAGAAAATCCAGGAGTTGGCCCATGTAAAAATAGTTCTGATGGGTTAATAATAGAGGATAATTATATCTATTCCTCAGAGCCTGGTATTTTTACGATTTGGGCTCAGGGAAACGCCCTTTCAAACGGGAGAGAAATAATTTCCTCTAAAAAAGTGGTTGTGTTTGAAGACATTGTTACGGGGTATAAAGCGCCCCTCCTGGAGGATATGGAAATATCTCGCTTCGGTTATTCGCAATTGGAGGGAGTGGAAATTTTTCTTTCTTCTGAAATAGGAAAAGATATTATGCTTTCTTTTGATAAAGAAATCTTTGTTGAAAGAATAAATACAAAATATCTCTTCCTTGTAGGTAAAGATAGAAGGGGTATAAGGATGTACGAGGATGTTTCTTTTTCTATTCCTCAAACAATATTTAAAAAAACCGAAATAAAGGGGGCAGATAATAGGAACTGGATAATTGGAACTGATGGGAAAGCAATTTTTGCTTTTCCTGATTCTCGTAAATATAATGCAGGAGGGATTATAGGCGGTTCTGGAGATGGCGGCGATTGGGTGCCTTATCATCCAAAACCGACACAAGGTCCTTCACCGGATCCAAACCCACAAGATCCAACACCTAAACCAACGCAGGGTCCTTCACCGGACCCCACATTAAAGCCGACTCCGGAACCGACGCAGAAACCAACACCTGAACCAACACAGGGTCCTTCACCGGACCCCACATTAAAGCCGACT
>JAQTWS010000062.1 GCA_028689175.1 Minisyncoccota bacterium | reverse complement strand
ACATTTTTCATATCTTTGGCATATCTAATAGAAGGTTTTATTTCCATATTTTTTTAGTTTTAATAAAAAGATTTTGAATATTGTTAAACCTTTCTCCCGGCGTAATTAATTTTTCCCCTTGAAAACCTTTAATCTTAGGGGAAACGTAATAAATATAATTTGGGGAGTATAATAAGATAGCAGGGTTTTCTTCAAAAAATATTTTTTCAAAATCTTTTAAATCGTTAATTAGGTTGTCTTCAAAATTATAATATGATCTAATTTTTAAAAGAAGTTCGTCGGCTTTTTCATTTTGCCATAAACTTAAATTTAATCCTGGATCAAATATTTGTGTTGAATGAAAGTATGGCAAGAGGTTTGGCATAGACATTAATTTTTCTCCAAATAAGATCATATCATAATCTCTTTCTCTTATTATTTGCTTTATTTGACTATTGTCATATGTTTCTACATTTACCTTAACACCAATTTTTTCAAATTGCTTTTGTATATTTTCTGCAACTTTTGAAAGTATGGAGTAATTTGTTGTCTTTAAATTAAATTCCAATTTATTTTCAGTGCTTTCTCCTTTAAAACAAAGTTCATTTAATTTTGTTCTTGTAGATAATCCTACTTTTCCTGTTCCTTTACTTAAGCCATTTGGGGTAAGTACTTCATCAGCATATTTTTCTTGAAATTTAATAATGGCTTCTTTTGTTTCATTACCAAAATTAGAGGTAATTTTTTGGCTTTCGTAAATATCTGGAAAATTAGATAAGCATTCCTGAAGTTTTTGAACTTGTTTTCCTGTGCTACCGTATTGAAGGTCTTGATTAATATTAGAGTTATTAACTTTCTCTATTTTTTGAATTCTTATACCTTCTTCGCTTAAATTAAAATCATTATCTTCTAAAATTTCAATACTTTTATCTACGTCATAATCTATTTTATTTTCTTCAATACCATAGAATAAGGGAAGTATTGGGGAATATGTATTGTGTCCTTGATTTAAAAGAATATCATTTAAAATTTCATCTCTATTTATGGCTAAACTCAAGGCTTTTCTTATCTCTTTGTTTTCTAAAACTTCATTTTTCGTATTTAAGAATATTCCAAAATAATTGGGAGTAGTGTATGAAATTTTATTATAGTTTATAGCAGAGGATAGATGAGCATTATCAATTTGTCCTTTAATAAGGGCATTTTCAAGTTCTTTTTCAGTTGAATAAAAGTAAAAAACAATGTCTTTGATGTATGGCTGACTATTATAATAATATTCATTTGCTCTTAAATGAATACTATGAATAGAACCATTTTCTTTAACTTTATATATCTTGTAAGGACCCGATCCAATTGGATGTAATATATTTAAATTTTTATCAGAGGCAAAATTTTGAGGTGGAATATTCTTAAAAACATGTTTTGGAATTATTTTAAAAGTGGTTAGGCTTTCTAAGAAACCTCCATATGGTTCAGATAATTTAAACCTTCCCTCAAAATCAGATATTTTTTCAAGATTAACACCAATGAAACTTGTTCTTAAAGGGCTTAAATAGTCTGCATCTTGCACGATATTAAATGTGAAAATAATATCATCTAGTGTAAGGGGTTTTTTATCGTGCCATAAAACATTTTCTTTTATTTTAAAATCAAATGTTTTTCCACTATTTGAAAGATTATAGTTTTCAATGAGGTCATTCTCCATTTCTCCATTTTTTCCGTATTTCATTAAGCCTGAAAAAATGAGCTCTGTGATATCTTTATCAGTATCTGATGTGGAACTATAAACAGGATTGATATGTTTTGGTTGTCCTAAAAGCCCTTCTTTAAAATTTCCTCCATAGGCGGGGACAGAAATAGTATTACTATTATATATATTTAAAAGTAGAAATAGGGAAGAGGAAATAAAGGTAATTAAAAAAACCAAGAAGAGAATTTTTTCTAGTATTGAAAAAGTTTTGAATGATTGTCCCCACTGATTAGAAGAGGGCATTTTTATTTTTAAAAACATTTTAGTATATTAAATTGGCAAGAGATAGACCAATAAATATAATTACAAGAATGATAGTAATGATTAATATTTTTTTTTGCGCACCTCTTCTTGTAGAATAAATTTCTCCTCCTCCTCCAAAAGCAGAACCTAGAGCGGTTCCTTTTTGCTGAATCAGTATTAAAATAATAATCAATATTGAGACTATTCCTTGTATAATTAATAATATGTTATTCATTTTTTTACAAAAGAAGTAATGATTTCTACCCCGACCACAATCAATGAAAAGTATAATAAATTCATTATCCCATTAATTTCAAATCGAGTTTCAGGAAAGAAAACATCAGTTATCCAAATTAATGCCATCATTATAACAATCGTAAAAAGATTTAGGGTGATTATTCTAATTGGCAATGTGATTAATTGAAGTACAGGCTTCAAGAAAAATAATAACAAACCAATAACTATTCCTACAAATACAATAGTTTTAATATCTCCATCTGTAGTTATTCCATCTATAAAATATACGGCTAGCCCTGTGGAGACTATACCAACTAATATTTTAGTGATGAGGTTTGCTATCATTAAAATAATGATAATATAAAGGAAAAATAAAGTCAATACTGTGGTTTAAATTAAAGAATAGAAACTAATGAATGTCAATTCGTTGACAATTTTTTTAATTCCGCTAATATTAGCAGTGAAAGGTCATAACTGCTAATTAATTAAAATATTAACGATATGAAATTAAAACCATTAACAAATCACGTTGTTATTGAACCGGTTAAACCGGAAGAAAAAACTAAATCAGGCATTGTCCTGCCAAATATGGGAGAGGAATCTCCAGAACAAGGTAGGGTTATTGCAATTGGATCTGATGAAAAAATAGAGGTCAAGGTAGGGGACAAAGTTGTTTTTTCTAAGTATGGTCCTACTAAAATAAAGGTTGAAGATAAAGATTACTTAATAGCTAGTCAAGATGATATTTTGGCTATAATTGAAGAATAAAAATATGGCTAAACAAATTTTTTATAACGAAGAAGCGAGAAAAAAAATAAAAGCAGGTGTTGATAAGCTTGCTGATGCTGTAACAATAACATTAGGACCTAAGGGGAGAAATGTTGTTTTGGGAGGATCTTATGGCGGACCTACAATAACTAATGATGGAGTTACAATTGCAAAAGAAATTGAGCTTGAGGATAGTGTTGAAAACATGGGGGCTGAAATTGTAAAACAAGTTGCTGAAAAGGCGAATGAAGTTGCAGGAGATGGAACGACTACAGCCACACTATTAGCTCAGACCTTGATAAGAGAAGGGCTTAAAAATGTAACGGCTGGAACAAACCCTCTTGCGATTAAAAGATGATTGGAAAAATCAGCTGATGTAGTTATTTCTGAGCTTAAAAGAATGTCAAAAAAAATTGATACAGAAGAAAAGTATGCTCAGGTTGCTACAATTTCTGCTGAAAATGAAGAGCTTGGAAAATTAATTGCTTCAACTATTGCTGAAATTGGAATAGATGGTCCTGTTTCAATTGAAGAATCTCAAAAATTAGGAATTGAAAAAGAAATTGTAAAAGGTCTTCAATATGATGAAGGATATGTATCACCATATATGGTAACTGATCCTGAAAGAATGGAAGCAGTTTTAGACAATCCTTATGTTTTAATTACTGATAAAAAAATATCTGCAATAAAAGAGATTTTACCTATTTTAGAAAAAGTAATTGAATCAGGCAAAAAAGACATATTAGTTATTGCGGAAGAATTTGAAGGAGAAGCACTTGCAACAATAATTGTTAATAAATTAAGAGGAACATTTAATTTAATTGCAACAAAAACTCCGGGATTTGGTGATAGAAAGAAAGATATGTTAGAGGATATTGCAATTGTTACAGGAGGAAAAG
>JAQTWS010000061.1 GCA_028689175.1 Minisyncoccota bacterium | reverse complement strand
TTGATTTTGGTGACGCTCTTAAAATTTTAGCAGAAAAAGCAGGGGTAGAGCTTAAAAAATATAACAAAAATACCCTACGAGACAAAACTGAAAGACAAAAAATATCAGAAGTTTTAGAACAAGCTCTAAAGTTTTTCGAATACTACCTCCATAAATCTAAAAAAGGACAAAGAGTAAAAGAATATCTAATTAAAAATAGAGGATTTAGTGAAGAATTGATAAGGGAATGGAAAATAGGGTATGCACCAGATAGTTTTGATAAACTTTCTAATTTTTTAGAAAACAGAGGATACAATAAGACATATATTGAAAAAGCTGGTTTAGCATTTTTAAAAACAAATGGGGGCTTGTGTGATAGATTTAGATCACGTATAATTTTTCCATTTTTTAGTATTAATTCAGATTTAATTGGATTTACTGGAAGAATATTCGAGAAAGAAGAAGATATCGCCAAATATTTAAACACACCTGCAACGCTTTTATATGATAAAAGCAGGGCACTTTTTGGAATAGATAAGGCTAAAATTGAAATAAGAAAAGAAGATAAATGTATTTTAGTTGAAGGAAATATAGATTGTATTATGACGCATAACGCTGGCACAAAAAATGTTGTTGCCGTTTCCGGGACAGCTTTAACAGATCTTCATTTGAAAATTATTAAAAGATATACATTGAATTTGATTTTTGCTTTTGATATGGATAATGCAGGAGCAAAAGCAACTGAAAGAGCTATTAATTTAGCAAGAGAAATGGGGTTCAATGTAAGCGTTCTTGATTTAGGTAAAGAAAAAGATCCAGCAGATGTAATTTTAAAACAGGGTAAAAACGAATGGGTCAAAATAGTCAATAGTGCTGAAAAGATAATGGACTTTTATTTTAAAAAAGCATTTTTAAATAGAAACAGTGAAAATATAGATGATAAGAAGAAGATTACAGAGGAACTTTTACCTCAGATTAAAAAAATAAATAACAGTATTGAACAGGCACATTTTATTCAAAAATTGGCACAAAAATTAATGGTAAGAGAGGATGATATCAGAGAGGAATTTGCTAAAATTAAATTAGAAAAAAAAGAAAATAAGAAGGAAAGACAATTTAAGAATAATTTATCACAAAAAGAAAAGTTAGAAAAAGAGTTTTTAAAACTTTATTTAATAAATGAAATTGATTTAAAAGATGTTTTTTATTTATTTTCTCAAAAATATAGAGCAATTTTAGAGAAATTAAGTAAAGGTGAAGACATCTCAACAATAATAGAAGATAAGAATTTTTTAAGTGAGATTGTTTTAGGATTAGAAAAGGAAAAGGAGTTATTAAAAGAAAATGAAATATTAGTAACCGAAGAAATAGAAAACTGCGTAATCAATTTAAAAAAGATATTTGAAAAAGAAAGAAAGAAAAATTTAAGTTTAAAAATTAAAAATGAAAAAAACCCACAAGAGGTAGAAAAATTAATTGAAGAATATTTGAATTTAATTAATCAAAACTATGGTAAAAACAAATAAAATTAAAACAAAAAGGGTGAAGGTTTTGAATGATGAAAAGTTGGAGCAAATTTTAAGAAAAGGTAGGGCAAAAGGTTTTGTTACTTTTTCTGAAATTTTGTATTTTTTTCCAAACATAGAAGATAGTATTTCTGAACTTGAAGATCTTTTAACCATGTTTGAAAACAGCGGAATAGATGTGAAAGAATCAAGGGGTTATTTGGAGGAGGAAGAATTATTAAAAAGAAAAGTTAAATCTATTGGAGGACTTCCTCGTATTGACTCTATTCAAACTTACTTAAAAGAGATAGGTAAGATTAAGCCAATTACTGCAAGAGAAGAAAAAGAACTTGCAAAAAAAATTGAAGCAGGTGATCTAGAAGCTAAGAAAAAAATGACAGAGGCTAATTTAAGGCTTGTTGTTTCTATTGCTAAAAAATATGTAGGAAGATCTCCCAACTTAACTCTTTTGGATTTAATTCAGGAGGGTAATTTAGGATTGTTTAGGGCGGTTGAAAAATTTGATTGGAGAAAAGGTTTTAAATTTTCTACCTATGCAACTTGGTGGATTAGACAAACTATTACAAGAGCTTTAGCCGATCAAGCAAGAACGATTAGAATACCAGTGCACATGATAGAAACATTAACTAAATATACTCAAGCCAAAAGAAGATTACTTCAAGATTTAGGGAGGGAGCCACTAACAGAGGAGATTGCTGCAGAAATGGAACTGGAGGTTGATAAGGTAAGGTATTTAGAAAAAATATCACAAAAAGCAGTATCTTTAGAAACTCCCGTAGGAGAAGATGACAAAGATAGCGTTCTTGGCGAATTTATTAAAGATGAAAAACAAGAATCACCAGCTATTAAAGCAGGAAGAAGTTTATTAAAAGAACATTTGGAAGAGATTTTTAAAGATCTAACTGATAGAGAACAAGAAATTCTTAAAATGAGATTTGGCTTAAAAGATGGAGCTACTTATACTCTTGAAGAAGTTGGGCAGAAGTTTAGCGTTACTCGTGAAAGAATAAGGCAAATAGAAGCTAAAGCACTTGAAAAAATTAGAAAACACGAAGGAGTTAAAAAGTTAAGAGGATATTAATGCTTAAGAAATTTAAAACTAAAAAAGGCAAAGATGTGTCTATAAGATATCTTTGTAAAGATGATACTAAAGACTTACTTGAACTATACAATTCTTTAGTTGATGAAAAATCTTATACAGTAGCTACTAAAAAATTCAATTTAAATCAAGAAAAGATTTTTGTTGAAAGTAGCCTAAACAAAATAATAAAAGCTGAGGCTATATTTTTAGTTGCTGAATATAATAATAAAGCTTTAGGAATTACAAGCATTGTAAAAGAACAATCTCCTATAATAGAACATAGGGGTAATTTTGGAATTATATTAAGTAAGGATATAAGAGGAGAGGGTGTAGGAGAAGAACTCATGAGGTGTATCATTAAAGAAGCCCAAAGATTTCTTAAAATAAAACTTATTACATTAAATGTTTTTGAAGAAAACATTGCAGCAATTAATTTATATAAGAAAATGAATTTTATACAAGCTGGAAAAATAGAAAAAGGATTAAAGCATTTTGGAAGGTATAAGAATGAAATTATTATGGTGAAATATATTTGACTATTTTAAGATTTTTATTTAATCTATTTTTAGATACTTTACGGAGGGAAAATTAGTTTGAATGGATGGCTTATATCAACTATCTATGGAAGCGTATATATTTTCGTGACCGTTAAAAATTATTCTTCCTTCTTTGAGACTATTTCAAGTAAGGGAAAAACATATATTAAAAAATTAAATGGTAAGGGAGTTAACATTGAATCAAAACATGAAGCGATCATAGACTTACGAGAAAATGGCTATTTTCTTTTTGTTAGACCAAAAGGAAGAGTGGTTCTAGCAAAAGAAGAAATAAAAGGCATTATTCCTATTAAAATGGAAGATGCTTTTTTTTCTATTAATAACAGTCTTTAACAATATTTTACACGTGTAAATTATTGAAATAAGATTTTATAAAAGTTATAATTAAATCATAAAGATAAGTTAAAAATTAATAATATGAAATTTAAATTATTATTAATTCTAACAATCTTTTTATTAAGCATTTCATCGGTTAATGTTTCTGCAAAAAGCATATGTGCCTTGCATGAAAATTTAGATGAGACTAAATGCGCTAGAGAGATATATTTACAAGATAATATTTCAGATATTGTAAAACATGAAGGAGTTAATCCAAAAGAAGGAAAGAAATTTTATGTTAATAGTATAGATTGGATTACAAAAGATTCTGTTTTAGTAGAATTTGAAGATGGGGATAAAATATATTTAGCGCTTATTGATTTTAAAAATGAATCTAGTGCTATCGATTATATTCAGATATTTGAACCGGGGATAATGGACTCTCTTGTTTTAAAAGAGT
>JAQTWS010000060.1 GCA_028689175.1 Minisyncoccota bacterium | reverse complement strand
TTCTTTTTGCAAAAAAAGAAGATAAGCCCGTAATAATAAAACCAGAGGAAGAAGTCGTCCCTGGAACGATAATAAGTTAAATTATATAATATGAACGATATAAATTTTAATAGTTCAAGCCCAGATCCAATTAATAGTATTCCTAAAAGCGAACCACAGTTACCCGTTAAGCCAGCATACAAAAAAGAAAATAAATTAGACCCTATTTTAAGGTTTTCACTCCTTATCTTTAGTATATTTTTAATAATATTATCTTTTTCTACTATCTATAGTTTCATTTCAAAAACTAAGGGGCAGGGGGAGATTGTAACAAATGAGCAGGGTGGAGTAATTAATGTTAAAGTAAGTGAAACAGTATATGCTACCCCAGATATAGCGAAAATAAATATTGGAATTGAAACTTCTGGAACATCCATGGAAGAGGTTTCTTTAGAAAGCTCAAGAAAAGTAAATAACATTATTAATTATGCTCAGGGAGAAGGGGTGTCCTTGGAAGATATTAAAGTTGTAGAATATTTAGTGGAACCACAATATCAAAAACAATTAAAAGGGGTAGATCTTAAAGAATATCCTCAAGGGAAAATTGTAATTTCTTCTTATAAAATCAAAGAGGTTATTCAAATTAAAATGCCTATAGATAAAATACAAAAAGTTATTGAGTCAGCGCTTAATGCAGGCGCTAGCACATTAAGTGGTATAAGTTTTGACGTAAGAGATAAAGAGACTGTTATTGCTGAAGCAAGAGAAAAAGTAATTGTTAAAGCAAGGGAGGAAGCTCAAAATATTGCTAAAGAATTAAGTGCCAAACTTGGCAGCCCTCTTAATTATTCTGACAATTATAATATCGAAGAGTCTGATGTAGAAAAAAATGAAATAACAGTTAATGCTAGTGTTACATATTCTATAAAATAAGATGAACAAAAATAATTTAATTAAAAATATAATATTAATAATCATATTCATTACTTCAATGTATTTTGTTGTTCAATTATTTTCTAAAACTGAACAAGAACAAAATATTGAAAATTTAACTCAAATGCAAAATGTTAATATAGAAATTTTAAAAGAAGGAGAAGGTGAATTCTCTAAAACAGGAGATACATTAGTAGTTCACTATGTTGGGACTCTTGAAAATGGTGATAAGTTTGATTCAAGCTTAGATGGAGGAGAGCCATTTGAATTTACATTGGGAGATCATTCAGTGATTGAGGGATGGGAACAAGGCATGCTTCAAATGCAAGTTGGAGAAAAAAGAAAGATTTTTATTCCTTACGAGCTTGCTTATGGAGAATATGGACGTCCAGGAGTTATTCCAGAAAAAGCTAATTTAATTTTTGAGGTTGAACTTTTAGAAATTAAATAATGAAAAAATTACTAATAACATTTCTTACTTTTATTGGATTATTTTCTTTTGTAAATTTTGTAAAAGCGGAAATTAATCTTAATGATGATAAGGTAGACATTGACTTTTTCTACAGCAAAACCTGTAATCATTGTTCAGATGCTAATGAATTTTTAAATAAAATTTCTTTAAAGGATAGTGATATAAAAATACAAAAATTTGATGTTAGTCAAAAAGATTCCCTTAAACTTCTTTTAAAATATTATGACGATTATGATGTAGAGGAAGCTTATAGAGGAGGCGTTCCAGCTATTTTTATAGAAAATAATTATTTTATTGGTTTCCAAAAAGATTATTCTGAGGATGGAATAGAATCTATAATAAATGCTTTTATTGAAAAAAAGGATGTAGATAAAAACAATGATTTAATTGGAGATTTTTCTAAAATCGAAAATTTAACAAAAGAAATTAAACTTCCTTTTGTTGGAAATATAAAATTAGAAAATACCTCTCCTTTAATTTTTTCTATAATTTTTGGTACTCTTGATGGTTTTAATGCTTGCGCAATGACAGCGCTCGCATTTCTTTTGGCTGTTTTGATTGGTATGGGTAATAGAAAAAGGCTAATTTTACTTGGAGGTATTTTTATTTTGGTGTCAGGAATAGTTTATTATTTATTTATAGCAGCGTGGCTTAATATTTTTTTAATCCTTCCTCATTTAGATATAATTACTCATATAATCGGCATATTAATTATTATTTTCGGTATTTTTATTTTAAAAGAATACTTTGATGGAATTATTTGTAAGTTATGTGAACTTGATCCTCAAAAAAGTAATTGGTTTTCTAGAAATCAAAAAAAACTAATGCTTAAAGTACAAGAAATTATTAATTCTGAGAAATCTATATTTTTTATAATAGGAGGAGTTATTTTTATTGCCGCAGGAATTAATTCAATAGAACTTATTTGTTCATTCGGTCTTCCGGTTGCATTTACTAAAATTCTAACTTCTTATAACTTATCCTCTGTTTCATACTATTTTTATCTTCTAATTTATGATATATTTTATATGTTAGATGATTTTATAATATTTTTAATAGCTGTCTTTACTTTCAATTTAGCTCAGGAATCAGAAAGATATATCAGAGCTGCAAAGTTTATTTCAGGCGTTTTATTAATTATATTAGGTATTATTATTATATTTTTCCCTGACGTTTTAGGATCTATATGAAAATATTAAAAAAAACTACATTATACATGCTTTTAATAATATTTACTGTAACTTCTCTTGTTTTGCTTATGAGAATAATGCTTAGATGAAAGATTTATTAAAAGAAATACAAAACTGTAAAAAATGCGGCTTATATAAAACAAGGATCATGCCCACGATTTACTGTGGTAATATTAAAAGCAAGATTATGTTTATAGGAGAGGCTCCAGGAAAAAACGAAGACGAGACAGGGGTGCCATTTTGCGGAAGAGCAGGTAAAATTTTAGACGAACTTTTAAATTATATTAATTTTAAAAGAGAGGATGTGCATATCACAAATATAGTAAAGTGCCGGCCTCCCAAAAATAGAGATCCGAAAGAAAGTGAAATTAAGAAGTGTGGGTGTTTTTTAGAAAAACAAATAAAGCTTGTGAATCCCAAAATAATTTGTCCGTTAGGAAGATTCTCAAGTAAATATATCTTAAAAAAATATTTTAAAAAGAGTTTTGAAATAGGAGAGGTGCATGGAAAAGTTTTTAAAGTCAATAATATCGTTATAATTCCAATGTATCATCCCGCAGCAGCTATTTATGATAATAAAAAAATAGATGTCTTAAAAAAAGATTTTAAAAAAATAATTAATAATTTATAACATTATGGCAACAAACGAAATACCACAAGAATATTATATTTTCTTTATAATTATCGGCCTATTTGAATTAGTATTAAAAGGTATTGCTCTTTGGCAAGCAGCTAAGAGAGGAGAAAAAGGCTGGTACATCTCAATCCTTGTTTTTAATACAGTAGGATTGCTTCCTCTTATTTATATTCTATTTTTTTCAAAAAAAGATGTTAATAAAAGTTAAATGTCATCCTTCGTCAAAGAAAGAAACATTAAATAAAAAAGATGAAAATTCTTTTGAAATTTTTTTAAAAGAAAAACCTGAAAGAGGAGAGGCAAATAAAAGAGTTTTTGAAATTTTAGCAGAATATTTTAATATTCCAATCAGAAAAATAAGATTGGTTAAAGGGTCAAAAAGCCCAAGTAAGATTTTTGAAATTTATGATTGATCACAATAATATATTAGTAGATATTTTAAATAACAAAGCTATTTTAGCTCCTTTAATAGCTTGGTTCATAACACAAACTATCAAAGTAGTTATAGCAACAATAAAAGAAAAGAAGTTTGATTTTTCTTTATACTTAATTCCTGGAGGTTTTCCTAGTTCTCATAGTGCATCAGTTACAGCTCTTTCTGTAGTTGTTGGAGTTTTGGTAGGACTTGATTCAATAATTTTTGCAGTCACCCTAGCATTCACAATTTTTGTCTTGTACGATGCTTCGGTTTTAAGAAGAGCTGCTCAAAAACAAGCACAATCATTAAA
>JAQTWS010000059.1 GCA_028689175.1 Minisyncoccota bacterium | reverse complement strand
ACTGTCTCTTTTATTATTGACGGATTTAAAATTTTATGTTATGTGAAAACGTAGAAGGAATGATCAAAATGATGCTTTAACATTTGCCTCGGGAGGAGGCTTAAAAAGGGTTGTGCACATACTTTGCGCATTAATGTTGAGAGTTTTTGGACAAAAACACGCCCACTACCACCTCTACTTCACGGGTATATTCAAAAGGAGGAAAATGTTTCTCTAGTAATTGCCTCGGGAGGAGGCTATGAGACAGCGTCCGCAGTTCAAAATAGGCGGTTGAACAAAAATTGGTTCACCGCTTTTTATTTGACTTTTCGCTAGAATATGATAAATAAGTAATTAGCTTAAATTTGTTTACGTTTATATACGCAAACCGTATCGTTAGTTGAATGGTTGAGACTTGTGAATATTATTAATGATCATGAGGAGGATTAGTTAAATAAGGCTAATCATTTTAAAGCTCTTTCTCTCCGGTACGGATGGCGGACACACCAAAAGACATTGTCCGCTTTTTTTATTTGACAAAAAATTTAAGCGTTGATATATTTAGAATGTGAAAGATTTTTGTTTATAAGTTTTAATATTACAAGAAGCTCGCATATTTGTGAGTTTTTTGTTTAAAAATGTTTAAAGAAGAAATAGTTTTTACAATTGACTTATTTAATAAAATACAATATACTAAACAAGTAAAGTTATACTGCTCTTTGTTTTGGGCGTATAGCTCAGTTGGTTAGAGTGTCACGTTGACATCGTGAAGGTCTCCTGTTCGAGTCAGGATACGCCCACAGATTATAATTAAACTGTAAGAAGTATGGCAGAAGAAAATAAAAAAGTAGAAGAAATTACAGAAGTCACTACTGAAAAAAAAGAAGAAAAAATTAAAGAAACTCCTTTAAACAAGGAGGAGGTTTTAGAAAAAGAAGATTTTATTAAAGCACAGTTAAAAAAAGATATTCCCGAGATTAGGGCAGGAGATATGGTTAAGGTTTATCAAAGAATTAAAGAAAAGAATAAAGAGAGAGTTCAGATTTTTGAAGGACAAGTATTGTTTGCTAAACATGGAAAAGGCATTGGAGCCACGATAACGGTAAGAAAAGTATTATCAGGAGTAGGGGTTGAAAAAACTTTTCCTATTCATTCGCCACTTATTGAAAAGATAGAGGTCGTTAAAAAATTAAAAGCAAGAAGGGCAAAACTTTATTATTTAAGAGAAGCTAAGGGAAGAAAAGCTAGATTAAAAGCTAGATAAAATGGAGCCCAGGTGATGGAATTGGTAGACATCTATGGTTGAGGGCCATAGGGGAGTTATCCCGTGGGAGTTCAAGTCTCCCTCTGGGCACCAAACACGGACGCATAGCTCAATTGGCTAGAGCATCTGTTTTACACACAGAAGGTTTCAGGTTCAAGTCCTGATGCGTCCACTTATTGTAATTTTCTGCTGAAGTAGCCAAGTCGGTCACGGCACATGTCTGAAAAACATGCCATCTCGGTTCGATTCCGAGCTTCAGCACATAATTTTGAACTTTGCGGGCGTCGTATAGTGGCTATTACGTGACCTTGCCAAGGTTAAAACGGCAGTTCGATTCTGCTCGCCCGCTCCATTAATTTAATTTAATTTATTATGAAAATATATTGGCACGGTAAAACTTGTTTTGAAATAATTGTTAATGAAAAAACTCAAGAACCCATTTCAATTATTATTGATCCAGTAGATAAAACTTATCCTACAAAAGATAATAATATTTTACTTTTAACTCATGCAGTAGAATACAATAAAAAAGAGAAAGTTTTTACAGTTTTAGCAGCCGGAGAATATGAAGTTAATGAAGTATATGTACAAGGAGTTCCATTAAGAGATGGGGGTCTTATTTTTATTATCAAAGCAGAGCATATAAAGATATGTCATTTAGGTGAAATTAAAGCCAATGAACTTTCAGAAGAAGAGATAAAGGAACTTGGCTTAATAGATATTTTACTTATAAATGGAGGGGAAAGCGATAAGACAAAAATAATTAAACAATTGGAACCTTTGGTAATAATTCCAATGGGTTATGAAAATGTTGATTTATTTTTGAAGAGATTAGGAGAAAACAATAAGGAACCTGTTGATTATTACAGAGTACAAAAAAGGGATTTGGAAGGAAGAGAGGAGGCGGAAATTATTGTTTTAAATAAAAAATAGTAAATTATGGCAGAAGAAGAACCAAAAATTAATAATATTGGAAAAGTAGAAGTTAGAGAGATAGGAAAAGAGATGAAAGACAGTTACATTGATTATGCAATGTCTGTGATCATTTCTCGTGCGCTTCCTGATGTGAGAGATGGATTAAAGCCTGTTCAAAGAAGAATTCTTTATGCGATGTATGGAATGGGGGCAAGGCATGATGCGAAACTTAGAAAATCAGCAGCAGTTACTGGTGAAGTTTTGGGTAAATATCATCCACATGGAGATGCTTCTGTTTATGGTGCATTAGTTAGAATGGCACAGGATTTTTCATTAAGATATCCGCTCATTAGAGGTCAGGGAAACTTTGGTTCTATTGATGGAGATCCTCCAGCAGCTCAAAGGTATACTGAGTGTAAGTTGAACAAGATCGGGGAAGATATGTTAAGAGACATCGAAAAAGAAAATGTTGATGTGATGGAAAACTATGATGGAACAAGAACAGAACCAAGGGTGTTACCCTCCCCAATACCAAACTTACTTTTAAATGGAGCAACTGGTATCGCTGTTGGAATGGCTACAAATATTCCACCTCATAATTTAAATGAAATTTGTAATGCTTTAATATATTTAATAGACAATAAAGAAGCAGGACCAGAGGAAATTTTTAAATTTATTCAAGGACCAGATTTTCCTACAAAAGGCTTTATATTCGATAAACAAGCAATCCAATCTGCGTATATGCAGGGTAAGGGTTCTTTTGTAACAAGAGGAAAAGTCGATATTATAGAAAAGGAAAAAGGGGGTGCTCAATTAATTATTTCAGAAATTCCTTATCAAGTTGATAAGTCTGTTTTAATTATCCATTTTGCTAATTTGGTGCAAAATAAAAGAATTGAGGGAATTAAAGATATTAGAGATGAATCTGATAAGGAGGGAATGAGAATTGCGATTGACCTTCAAAGAGGAGTGATTCCTAAAAAGATATTAAATTCTTTATACAAATATACAGACCTTCAAAAGACATTTCATTTGAACATGATTGCTTTAATAAATGGATTAGAGCCAAGAGTTTTAAGTTTAAAAGAAGTTTTAGACGAATATTTAAAACACAGATTAGATGTTCTTTTAAGAAGAACAAAATATGATTTGGCAAAGGCGAAGGAAAGAGAACATATTTTAGAGGGGCTTATGATTGCCTTGGATAGAATAGATGAGGTTATCGATACTATTAGGGGTTCAAGGACAAAAGAAGATGCAAAGAATAATTTAATTAACAAATTTAAATTAACAATTCTTCAAGCCGAGGCAATACTTGAGATTAGATTACATCAATTGGCTAAACTTGAAAAGCAGAAGGTAGAAGATGAATTAAAGCAAATCATCGAAACTATTAAAAATTTAGAGTTAATTTTAAAAAGCGAAGAAAAACAAAAAGAAGTTATAAAAGAGGAATTAGAAGATGTTAAAAAAAATTATGGCGACGAAAGAAAAACTGTAATTATTCCTGGAAAAGCAGGAGAGATTTCAATTGAGGATTTAATTCCAGAAGAAGAATCTATAATTACTTTGACAAAAGGAGGCTACATAAAAAGGATGAATCCTGATGAATATAAAAAACAAAGAAGAGGAGGTGTTGGTACAATGGGAATGAAGACAAGGGAAGAAGATGAAATAGAACATTTTTTAAGTGTAAATACTCACGATACATTATTCTTTTTTACAGATTCAGGAAAAGTATTTAGAACAAAGGCATATGAAGTTCCAGAAGGTATAAGAACAAATAAAGGAAAGGGAATAATGAACTTTCTTGAAATATCTCCTAGCGATAAAATTTTATCAATTTTAGCTTTAAATAAAAACGAGGATGCGAATGGTTACCTTA
>JAQTWS010000058.1 GCA_028689175.1 Minisyncoccota bacterium | reverse complement strand
ATGTTTGTCCTAAGTTTTCTACCTTCTGCCCTTCGTCAATTAATACAACTTTTGCATCGCCAACTAAGCTTTTCAAAAATTCTAAATCGCGATTTGAAAGTAAGTCTCTGTCAGTAGGATTATCGCAGTTAAACTTTTTTGTCCTAAATTCATCTACGATCTTAAGAGAAAGAGTTGTTTTTCCTGTCTGTCTTGCACCAACTATTATGATGGCTTTTCCTTTGAAAAATTTTTCTTTTATTTTATCTTCTAAGATTCTTTTATACATATTAGGCCTAATTTAGGGAATTATATCCCCATTTTATGCCTAATTTAGGGAATTGTCAACTTAGTTATAAATTTTGTCTTTTTTTAATTTGTTCAGGATCAGTTGTGATAATTTGATCTTCGGTATAGGAAGCAACAATCCTTATGGCAACGTGTTTTTGTCCTGCAAAGAAAATCCCTTCCCCTACTGGAACTTCTAGAAGAAGCATTTTTTCTTGATCAGTTAACATAAATGTATCTTGAATTAAATCAATTCCCGCAGGGCTTTGTTTTAAAAGTAGCTGAATAGAAGAGTTTGTAATAATAGGTTTTCCATAATTTGATTTCATAAAATCTGAAACGTCCTGAGTGATTGTTGTAACACCAAGCCAATATTTTCTACCTCTTTTACATAATCCGAATAAAAACGAAGCACCATCCTCATTTTGCATCATCCACCACGCCTCATCAATAATCAAGATTCTTTTCTTTAATGTTGATCTTACGGTGTTCCAGATATATCTCATGACAATAAACATGGCAATTGGCCTTAACTCGTCCTCAATATCTCGAATGCCAAACACGGTCAATCCATTTCTTGTATTTACATTTGATTTATTATTAAAAAACTGAGAAAAGGTTCCTTTTGTAAATTTTCTTAATTTTTCAGTTAACATTTGAGCTCCATCCATGCCTTCGAGCACTGCCTCTAAATCGGATAAAACTGGAATATTAGTATTCCATGTTGAAGGATCAGATTCTGGAGTAATATCTCTTGCTGCATAAGTTTCACTAAGGGCTCTGTCCATAATAGCATCCTCTTCAGGAGATAGTCCGTTAAGCATCACTCTCATTAATCCTACAAGGTTAATAATGTTTGATCTTAAGATATCTTCTGGATCTTCGCCTTCTCTAACTTGAGGCAAATCAAATGGATTAATGTGACTATCAGAACTAAGAGAGATGTTATAAAAAGATCCTCCAGTGGCTTCAGCAAGTGTCTTATATTCATTTTCGGGATCAACAATGATGCAATCTATGCCAACCATAAGTGACCTCAAAACTTCTAGCTTAACAGCGTAAGATTTACCAGAACCGGACTTTGCAAAAATCACCATGTTAGCATTTTCTAAGCTGAATCTATCAAAAAGCACAAGCGAATTATTATGCTTATTAACCCCAAAGAGTATTCCGTCATTAGAACTTAAATCAAAAGATATAAAGGGAAAAATGCTTGATAATGGAGATGTATTTAATGTTGTATGGATACCTAAACTATCTAACCCAAAAGGAAAAGTTGATAAAAGTCCTTCTTTTTGTTGATATAGGGCCGGCTTAATGTATATAAGCCTTGATTCTAAAATTGATCTTAATGTAGTTTCTATTTGAATTAATTCTTTTTTATCTTTTGCATAAACAGTGATATATAATCCAAACTTAAACATTTTTTCTTGAGCTGTTTGAAGACTTCCCCTAAGTTCTTCTAAGTCGTGATACGCAGTTTCAAGAGCAGGATCAGAAATTAATCCCTTTTCTTCTCTATCATTTAACTCTGCTTGGACCTCTGTAACCTTGCGCCTTAATTGTTTTAAAACAGTTTCTGTTTCTATTGGATGAAGAAAAAAAGAAATATCTAAAGGAATGTCTAAGTTAATAATAGGAGATAACCACCCTGTATTTAAGTATCTTGGATATGAAAAAATAAAGTAGGTTTTAGTTAAAACCTCCCCAATTTCACCATCACTCGGATTTATTTTAATAGAAGCTGGAGCGATAATATCTTTTTCATTGATAATCTCCTCGCTAAACAGCTTCTGCTTTGTTTGTTCTTTATCTTTTTTATTAAATAATCCCATTTTATCTTGTTAATTCAGGTGGTAATTCTGGATAATATCCATATTCTGCTTCTTGCGGATGGTAATTAGCCCATAAAAATTCAATAATTTCAGCAGTATTTAATGGTGCTGATTTAAGTCCACATCTTCTAAGCCCCAAAGCAACATATTCCATTCTTTGATAAAGCTGATATTTGGCTGCTTGAAATTTTTGTTCGGTTAATTGTTCTTTTTTTTGATCTCCTCCTTCTGGGATAAAGCTGGTTAATTCTGTTAAAGGAAAATACGGAACAGTGACATAAAAACTTTTTGTCATAATAGATCCTCCTCCAATTATATCTTCTATAAATCTAATATATTCTGAAGTCTGCATTTTTAAAAGTTCGTTTGTTTGCTCATCCTCCATTTTTTTTAATTTTTCTATGTAACCCGTCATATTAATTCTTCTTGATGTGACGAGTATTTGCGCTTGAAAATCAAGAGAATTTAAAAAATTTTGAAATTGATAAATAATAGCTGTTTGTTCCTCGGCTGATTTTAATCCAAAATTAAGAGAAGAAACTATGAGAACTCCTCTTAAGGATTGATTTTTTAATATAATAATACCTTCTTTAATTTTTTCTATCGGTATAAAATCTTGTGTTGGAATTTTATTTGAAGCCATTTTATGATAAATCTATTTTGTTCTGAAGTTCGTTTAATCTTCCTTTTCTTTTTTTTAATCCTTCAAAAGGATCTTTTTCTTTTTCTAAATCAATTGGCGTTTTTAATTTTATTTTAACAAAAACTGGAGACTCTTTTCTTTTCCAGATATAGAGTTTGGGCATGATACTATAATTCAAGAAATAAGTCATCATTTGAGTAAAAGGTCTTCCATCTATTTTCAAAAAAGCTAATGCAATCGCGCCTCCTAATATTATACCTGATAATATAAGAAAAAGAAATAAGTTTTTTTCTCCAAAAGAAAAATACATGGTAAATACTATTCCACCTGAAATACCAATGATCATTGATTGTTTTAAGGTTAGAGGGCCAACTATTTTGCTCTCCTCTTCAATAAATTGTGGAACTCTGTATTGCATAATTATTATCTTAAAACTTTTTTAAGTTCACTCATCGCTTGTTATTATATCACGATAAATGAGTAAATCAAATAGATAAACTACTTTGTAAATAATGGTATTGCTTTAATAGCATGCGAACGAATAGTCACTGGAAGTCGTTATTTTAAAAAAAAGAAAACGAAAAAATACTTTTTTTATTTTAAAACTAAAAATATTAATCTTTTTCGTTTTAGGTAATTAATTATATTTTCTTTAGCGTAATCTTTTTCTATAAAAAACTTTTTACTATCTTTAGAATACTCATTAAATTGCTCAAAAACATTTTTCTTAAATACTGATATGAATCTCTTTCTTTCAATTTTTCAATTTTATAATTCTAACATTTTTATTTTAAAACTTGTTGTGAGACTCCTAATGTGTATTATTCTTCGTTATTTTCTCTATAATTATTTTTAAAAATATGTTTTTTGGAAAACATCAATTTTTTCTACTTTCGGTAAACGATCGGATGCTTCGCCTTTTCTCAAAAGAAGCACTTTAACAGGATTAAAAACTTCTTTTTCTATTGCAAGCGCAATCTCATCTGCCAAATCCGCATCTATATTAGCTTTGAGTTCTACCTCTGTTGTAAAATCTTTAATAGGAAGCTCTTTCATCAAAACCTGACGTGTTAAACCGCCTATTATTCCGATAGTTTTTTCATTTAAGCCATTTTTCTCCCCTAGATTATAGACAGTAAAAGCTGTCTTTTCTGATAAAATAGCATCTTGCAAGGCGTCTTCTAAATTGTAGAATTTCTCAAGTTCGTTCATTGTTTGCTATTATATCACGACAAATAAGTAAAGCAAATAATACATTATAATAAGTTAAGGCAAAAATGCGATAAAGGAAATACAAGAACATCGTAAGGTTCATTCTTTAAATGTTAGTTCTAATTTGTCCGAAATGTGCGTAAGGTGAC
>JAQTWS010000057.1 GCA_028689175.1 Minisyncoccota bacterium | reverse complement strand
GATATTCAGCATGTTTTTATAGCTATTTTAGATAATAAAAAAAGGAGGATTTATAGAATAAATAGCTTGCTTTCAACACAAGTACCAGAATGCCAGGAGCATCTTAATGATTTTATAAATAATTTAGAGATTAAGTAATTTTTGGCTTATGTTTAAAAAAGTCTTTTTTTTCCTATTTTTATCAATGATAGCATTTTTTAATAGTAATTTTGTTTTCGCTTCTGAAATAGATAATTTGGAACAAAATATAGATAATTTAGAACAATATTTAACATTAAAAAATAAAGTATCGGAAAACGTGATAAAAAGTATTCCTAAGATTTTTTATGAAAATTGGGAAAGTTATTTAATTGCTAGTTCGGGAAAAGATAGCGATGCTTTAATAGTTATTACAATGCTTTCAATACAAAAAACGATAAAGTTTTTAGCAGTAGATTATCCATTAGATTTTGCGTACAATATTGGTAAAGAAATGTTTTCTTTAGCAAGAATAATATTAACTACGGATATTTCTGGATTAATTGGGAAAATAGAACAAATCACAGTAGATAAAGCTATAGAGTATGCAATGAATGAGTTGTTTAAGCATGAAATTAGAGTGGGTTCTGGTATTATGGAAACAGATTATATTACAAATAAAGGAACAAAATCTAATGTTAAAATTAATTATATCATTACTCAGAAACAAATTAATAACGAAAGTCAGAACAAAAAATATGAAACAGTTATCAGACTTTATTCACCTAAAACTATTGAGGTGCCCACTAATAAATTTTGGGGAAATTTTATAATGGTATATGAAAATCAAGATGAAATAAAGCCTTTCACGGTGACTATGAAAGGGGAGATGGAATATAAAAACTTTAATTATAGATGGATGGACACTCCTGAAGTTATTGTAGAATATCCTAAGGTTGTGCCTGATTTTGGTTTTAAACCTGTTTCTTTTTGGGAAAAATATATAACAAAGCCAATTGGCGAAACATTGAAAAGTATTAAAAAGTTATTTAATTTGGGGGGAGGAAGTATTTTTGATTCTTTTAATTCACGTGATTTAGAGATTATAGAGGAAAATGAAGATTTAGAAAAACTAGCAGAAGATATTAAGGAAATTGAAGACGAATTAGAACAAGAAAATGAAAAAATAGAACAAACAGAAGAGGAGTTTGCTGAAAAAGTGGCTCAACTAAATAAAGAAAATGAATTAGTAGAAAGTGAATTAGTTCCCGATCAATCGCCAGAAAGCAATGAAAATTTAATTACTTTAAAAGATGATATGACAGAGGAGGAAGTAAGGCAGCTATTGATTGCTATATACAACGAACTTTTAAAAAGACAGACTGCATTAGCTAGTCAAGAGCAGGAAAATAATAATGATGAAAATGACGAAAAGCAAGAAGAATTAGAATTAGAAAAAGATAAAAAAGAAAAGTCTCCTAAAAAAGAAATCTCTTATTGTGCTTACAATAATCAAACTTCTTTAAGTAATAAATTGATCATTAATGAGGTTGCGTGGATGGGAACAAATAATAATTCAGCAGATGAATGGATTGAGCTTAAAAACATTAGTAGTGAAGTAATTGATTTAGAAGGTTACCAATTATTAGATAAAGACAATCAAATTCAAGTTATTTTTAAGGATTTAAAAGTTAGTCCTGGAGATTATGTTTTGCTTGAAAGAACAGATGACAACACAGTTCCTAACATTAAAGCAGATATTATTTATAAAGGTAATTTGAATAATAATAAAGAATCTCTTTATCTTTTTAATAATAATTGTGTGCTAGAGGATATGGTTGAAGCAAACCCTAATTGGCCTGCTGGAGATAATTCAAACAAAAAATCAATGGAAAGGAAACTAGATTTAACATGGCAGACATATTCAGGTGATTCTTTTGGAACTCCTAAGGCTTCAAATTCAGAAGGAGAGTCAGTTGTTATTCCGGGAGGTGGTGGCGGAGGAGGTTCTAATCCTCCAAAAGAAGAGATAACATATTGTGCTCAAACTAATTTAAAAAGTCCTACAAGAAATGACGTGATTATAAATGAAGTTGCGTGGATGGGAACAAGTAATAGTTCAACAGACGAATGGATTGAGCTTAAAAATATTACTAGTAAAGACATTTCTCTTAAAGGTTATCAATTATTAGACAAGGAAAATCAGATTAAAGTTGTGTTTAAGGAAGAGGATGTTGTTTTAGCAAATTCTTTTTATCTTTTAGAGAGAACTGATGATGATACAGTTCTTAATATTAAAGCAGATAAGATATATACAGGAGCTTTATCTGATACAACTGAGAGCTTAAGGTTGTTTAATAGCAATTGTGAATTAATAGACGAGGTTTTGGCAGATCCTAATTGGCCTGCTGGAGATAATTCAAACAAAAAATCAATGGAAAGGAAGCCGGATTTAACATGGCAGACGTATTTAAGAGATTCTTTTGGAACTCCTAGAGCAGAAAATTCAATAGCTAATGCTTATGTTCCAAATCCAGCGTCAGTTTTTTGCGATGAAAAAGGTGGAAAGATTGAGATAAGGCAAAATGAAATTGGGGATCAGTATGGAGTGTGTGTTTTTGATGATGGAAAAATGTGTGAAGAATGGGCAATGTATTCTGATTCATGTACTATAGGCGGAATAGATACTTCATATTTTACTAACGACGAAGATCTATTTTGCGCAATTAAAGGAGGAATGGTTGGAGATAATGATTGTTATTTACCAAGCGGAAAAACTTGTGATTTAATTAGTTTTTATAACGGATCATGTTATGACAAAACATATGCAGATAGTTTAATTATTACTGAGGTTAGCGAGGGTCACAATAACGATGATAGAGAGTATGTTAGATTATTTAATCAATCTGGAAAAAATATTTCTTTGTGTTCATCAGAAAATAATTGTTTTTATTTAGCTTACTTCAGTCCTAAAGGAAATGATTATCAGCCTCCAGAATGGAATAAGCCAAATTTAAACATTCCTTTAGAAAATGTTTTGCTTAACAATAATTCTTATTACCAAATAGATTTTACTAAGGATAATAGAGGTAATTTTAAACCGCTTATCGATGATGATCATTTATTTATGGATAACGGTTCTGTTTGTATATTTAATCAAGATGTAACAAAACTTTCTAGTGAAGATGAGGCAAAAAAAGCTAAAATTGATTGTGTGGGATGGATTCATTATGGAAATTTATCATATGGGCCAGAATACGATATTAATGAGTCTACAGCAGTATCAAGATTTGATGCAATAGATAGGAGAACGGAACAAAACAGATATGCACTTCTCCGAAAAAAAGATTCTTTAAATGGTTTGTATTTTGATAGAGATAATAATTCATATGATTTTGAATATGGAAAACCTACAATTTATACGCTTACTTCTGTTTTAAACTTTAAATTTACTGAATTTGAGGATAAAACAAATCTTCAGTTATCTTGGGATTTTTCAGATTTTTTAGACCTTTCAAAGATAAGTTATAAAGTAATTTATACTAAGAATAGTGATTTTAATAGCGAGGAGAATATAGTTGAAATGCCAACAAAAAAAGCAGTTGATAAGCATGTTGAAGAGATTATTCCCTCTATTGAGGAAGGCATTGATTATAGATTTAGGGTTAAAATGTTTGAAGAGGGAGCAAATGAATCGGATCAATTAGATCATTTATTCTATGTCTATATTTCTTCATTTGACAACCATATTTATGGCTTAAAAAGATATGATTATAATAAAACAAATCATACTAGCTATTTAGGATCTCAAAATGGAGTAGTAAAAAAAGACTTGATTAGTCAAGACAATTCTTGGCTTTTTATAAAAGTGCCACTCATAGATAAATATGGAAATTTTTATTTTGCTGGAGGTAGTAATAGTTATTATAATACAAAGATTATAAGCTATGATAAAAATGGATTATTTAGGTGGGAAATTGATGCATGGGATAGTTCTTTAGGGGATATGATTTTTAGCGACACTCCTTATTATTTTTCAAAAAATAAGTTAATTAAGTTTTCGCACATAGGAGATATTTTGTGGGAGAGTGATTTTGATGAGGCAGTTGGATATAAAAACGCCTTACTTTACAATAATCATCTTTATTTTGACTGTATATTATTAGAAAAAAG